>CAJWVP010000096.1 GCA_913048145.1 uncultured Rhodospirillaceae bacterium | reverse complement strand
CAACGGGCTGCGTGCCGGCGCGCACGAAGGATACCCAATCGCGGTTTGAATTCGAAGCCCAGATACGCAGCGGATCGATGAGGAAGTCGACAACTTTGCCCACGGTGTCGCGTGGATTGGACGGTCCAAAAACGGGCAACATGATGAACGGACCTTCGGGTACACCCCAGACCGCCAGTGTCTGCCCGAAATCCTCATCGTGACCTTCCATATTCATGGTGCTAGCCATATCGAAAAGCCCCACAAGACCGATCGTCGAGTTCACGACAAAGCGGCTTAAGGTTTGCAGTGCTCGAGGCACCTCACCCTGGAGAAGGTCGTTGAGAAATATGACTGGTGCGCGAAAATTAGCGAGGACGTTGCGGACCCGGCCTGTCAAGAACGTAGGCAAGTAATCACGATAGGCTGTCGCCGCGGGCTTCAAGGCCATCCGGTCGACGATCCGATTAAACATAAAAATGCCGCGATTACCGTGTTCGAATGGATCATTGACCTCTTCGTACTCGGCCATTGCTAGGCGGTCATTGGGATCAGGCGAGATAGCGCAACCTTGCGCCAAAATGCTGATTGCCAAAATCAAAATCCATCGCCGAGACGGCGAAATCCCATGTTCACTGTTCATGGGCGTAGTGTGCGCTGCCCATGGTTACCATGAAATTAACGCAGACATGGCACACCCATGTCCCACGCCGTCAACGGCCTAGCCGCTGCGCCAGGTGGTTCCGGCGGGACCATCCTCCAAGACGATGCCTTGGGCGGCCAGGTCATCGCGAATCCGATCGGAAGTCGCAAAATCCTTATTCTGACGGGCCTGTACACGTTCTTTAATCAAGGCGTCAATGGCCGCATCGTCCAGCCCGGCCACCGATTTCGGCGGCTTCCACTTCAGCCAATCCTCGGCGGATTGTCCAAAAAAACCCATGAGCCGCGCGCTCGCCAAAAAGCTGGCAGGGTCAGATGTGGACAGCTGATGCAATTCGGCGATGGCCTTTGGCGTGTTCAGATCGTCAGCCAGGGCGTCCATAACAGTTTGCGCTACCGGGCTATCTGGATCAACGCCGTCCGCCGCGCGGTGCCAGCGGTCCATGGTGCGGCGCGCCTCGGCTATACCCGCCTTAGTAAAGTCCAATGGCTGGCGATAATGGGTCTGTAAGAGGAGCAAACGAATCGCCTCGCCGGGAAACTCCTCCAACAACTCATGCACGGTGTAGAAGTTGCCCAAGGATTTGGACATCTTCTCGCCTTCACTCATGAGATAGCCGTTGTGCATCCAATAAGTCGCGAAGGCATCCGCGCCAAGTGCACATTTGGATTGGGCGATTTCGTTCTCATGATGCGGAAAGACCAGATCAACGCCCCCGCCGTGAATATCGAACTTGTCACCCAAATGCTCATAGCTCATGGCCGAGCACTCGATGTGCCAGCCGGGCCGGCCACGTCCCCAGGGGCTGCCCCATCCAGGGGCCTCCAGATCGGATGGCTTCCACAGCACAAAGTCCTGAGCGTCCTTCTTATAGGGCGCAACATCGACTCGCGCACCGGCGACGATTTCGCGGCGGTCCAATTTTGAAAGCCTCCCATAATCGGCCATGGAGGGCACGCTGAACAGGACATGACCCTCGGCTTCGTAGGCGTGGCCGTTGGCGATCAGGTTCTCGATCATAGCAATCATTTGCGTGACGTGTTCGGTGGCGCGGGGCTCAACATCCGGCGGCAAAGCGCCCACTGCCGCCATGTCTTCGTGATAGACCTTGGCAGTCTCTTCGGTGATTTCGCGAATATCACGACCCGATTCCAGGGCCCGCGCATTAATCTTGTCATCAATATCAGTGATGTTTCGCACGTAAGTGACCTTGGGGAACAACCGGCGCATCAACCGCACCAACACGTCAAAAATGACGACCGGTCTAGCGTTCCCGATGTGCGCATAATCATACACCGTGGGGCCGCACACGTAGATTCGCACATGATCAGGGTCCAGGGGCTGGAAATCCACCTTCGCACGGCTGAGCGTATCGTAGATGCGCATGGTCGTCATACCTGACCACGGAAGCCATTGGTTATCGGATATCGACGATCCCGGCCGAAAGCCCGCCGTGTCGTTTTGACGCCGGGAGGCGCTTGGCGGCGTTTGTACTCGGCCAAGTCCAGCATCCGCCAAACCCGCAAGACCGTGGCCTCTTCGTGGCCGCGCGCGACGATATCGGCGAGTGCCATATCCTCTTCGATCAGGCAATACAGAATGTCGTCCAGCTGATCATAGGGCGGCAAGTTGTCTTGGTCCGTCTGATCTGGTTTCAGTTCCGCTGTTGGCGCCTTGGTGAGGATCCGTTCGGGGATCACGCGCCCGTCTGGACCCCAGACACCGACAGGCTTGTGCTGGTTGCGCCAACTCGACAAGGCATAGACCGTAGTCTTGTAGACGTCCTTTAGGACCGAATACCCACCGCACATGTCACCGTAAAGCGTGGAGTAACCGACCGACATCTCGGACTTGTTGCCGGTGGAAAGAACCATGGATCCAAACTTGTTGGAGAGCGCCATCAGGGTGATCCCTCGCGAACGGGCCTGAACGTTCTCTTCCGTCGTATCGCTTTCCGTGTCTTTGAATTGATCGGTCAACATAGCGGCGAAAGCCTGCATGGCCGGCTCAATGCTTACCTGGTCCAGACGCGCGCCCAGATAGTCCGCGCATTCCGCGGCATCATCCAGGCTATCTTGAGACGTGTAGGGCGAGGGCATCATTACGCAATGCACCCGATCTGAGCCCAAAGCATCCACGGCCACGGCCGCCGAGAGGGCGCTGTCGATGCCGCCGGACATGCCGAGAATGACGCCCGGGAAGCGGTTCTTGCCCACGTAATCCCGAAGCCCCAACACCATCGCCCGATAGGTGGCTTCCAACAACTCGCCATCGGACGCCAAGGTGCCTTGATCGCAGACCCACCCATCGCCGGCCTGACGCCATTTGGTGAGCAACACCTCATCGACAAACGGCTGGGCCTTCGCGCGAAGACTATGATCCGCCCCCAATACAAAGGAGCCGCCGTCGAATACCAATTCATCTTGGCCACCCACCAGATTGACATAGATGAGCGGCAGACCGGCCTCAGAGGTCCGGGCCACGGCAAAATTCAAGCGCTCGTCCAGCTTGTCTGTTTCGAACGGCGATCCGTTCAATACGACGAACATCTCGGCGCCAGATTCGTCAAGGCATTCTGCCACGTCCGGAAACCACATATCCTCACAGACCATGACGCCAAGCCGAACGCCACGAAACGAAACAGGGCCCGGGAGTGGGCCAGGCGCGAAGACCCGTTTCTCGTCAAATACGCCGTAATTTGGCAGCTCATGTTTTAACCGCACAGCCGTGACGTCGCCACCATCCAGCATGAGGGCGGCATTATAGAGCACATCGTCCACCCGCCACGGCGCACTGATCAACAACCCCGGTCCACCATCAACGGTATCCGCGGCTAGCTCGTTCACGGCTTGCGCCACGGCGTCCTGAAAGGCCGATTTTAGCACGAGATCCTCCGGAGGATAGCCGCTGACGACAAGTTCACCATACACGACCAGATCCGCCCCTCCCTTGGCGGCTTCCTCTGCAGCCAAACGGATGCGCTCGACGTTTCCGGAGAGATCACCAACTGTCGGGTTGATCTGCGCAAGGGCGATTGTCAATTTATTGCTCATGCGGTCGGTTTACCGGTGCCCCTGGGGACTGTCAACGCCACCACAATGAGAGCTTTACTCAGCGATCTCAAACTTGGGAATCTAATGTCATTGACCCTATGATTAGGACTCAATAGCAACAAAATCCAACTCAACTAAAGTCTTCATGGCATACCAGCTGGACACACCTTATTAGCGCTTCAAGTTCTTCGAACTTCGATCAGACCGCGGTGCCGCCCACCGTCAACTCATCAATTTTCAATGTTGGCTGGCCCACGCCCACGGGAACGCCCTGGCCATCTTTGCCGCAAGTGCCGATACCCGGGTCCAACTTCATGTCGTTTCCAATCATTGATACCTTCGTCAGCACATCCGGGCCGTTCCCAATCAAGGTGGCGCCTTTCAGCGGCGCTCCGATCTTTCCGTTCTCGATCCGGTAGGCTTCCGTACATTGGAAGACGAACTTCCCCGAGGTGATGTCAACCTGACCGCCACCAAATGACGTCGCGTACACACCATTATCCACTGACGCGATAATCTCATCAGGGTCCTCTTTACCGCCAAGCATGTAGGTATTGGTCATTCGGGGAATCGGCTGATGGGCGTAGCTTTGTCTGCGACCGTTACCCGTCGCAGAAACACCCATAAGCCTGGCATTCATGCGATCCTGCATGTATCCAGTAAGGATGCCGTCTTCGATCAGCACCGTGCTTTCCGTCGGCGTACCTTCATCGTCAATTGTTAGCGAACCACGCCGATCCTTCATGGTGCCGTCGTCAACAACTGTAATGCCGGGCGCAGCAACTCGCTCACCCAACAGACCGGCGAAGGCGGAGGTCTGTTTGCGATTGAAGTCACCTTCCAGGCCATGACCAATCGCTTCATGCAAAAGAATGCCTGGCCAACCGGCGCCAAGAACCACAGGCACCTCACCAGCTGGCGCAGGCGTCGATTCCAAATTGACCAAGGCCTGACGAAGCGCCTCATCGACGCCAGCTCTCCAAGTTGCTGGATCCATGTATAGGTCGTAGAGGGTGCGACCACCAGTGCCGTAGGACCCTGACTCCATCCGGCCGTCCTTTTCCACCACGACTGATATCCCTAGCCTCACTAACGGGCGGATATCGGCGACCCGATGACCGCCAGAGCGCACGATCTGAACTGCCTGCCACTCCCCAGACAAGTTGGCGTTGACCTGTTTTACCCGCTCGTCCTTCTGGCGCGCGTAGGCATCCATTTCCGACAGCAATCCCAACTTACTGTCAAATGGAACGGCGCTAAGCGGATTATCGTCAGCATAAAGGCCGGTGTTCGTGCCGCTAGGCGCAGCCGTGATTGCGCCGTCATGGCCTCGGGTCACGGCGCTGACCGTGTCAGCGGCCCGCTTCAAGGCGGCCTCACTTAATTCAGAAGCATGTGCGTATCCAGTTGCTTCACCGGCTACGGCACGCAGTCCAAACCCCTGCATAGTGTCGAAGGCGGCACTTTTCACCTTGCCGTCATCCAACACAACACTCTCCGATTGTCGATATTCGAGAAACAACTCGCCATCGTCGGCACCGCCAAGCGCCTGGTCAACAAGCTTCTCTACACTGGCTTGATCCAAACCGGCGCGATTGAAAAATAGGTCATCGGTAATGGCAAAATCAGTCATTGGCAGGGTCCTTAAAATCCTATAGAACGCGTCGGCTTAGTCAGTTTTTGGAAAACACTTCGCTTCTCAATATAGTCATTGGCGACGGGAAAGACGAGACTTCCATGTTTACTGAGCACACCTTGCGTGACACCCTAATGGCAGAGCTGCACGCGCGCCCCTATGGGCTCGCACTGGCACCGGCAGAGATCTCACATTTAGCCGTTCGTACAGGCGAACGCCCGTCACAGGACGATCTCCAGCATCTGACAGCACTGTGCAGCCATTTCAACGTCTCACCCCCGGCCAGCGGAGCCACGGTCTTTATCACGGATATGGGCCCGTTCCGCCTAAAATGGGAACACCACACTGAGTTCTCGGCGTACACCTTTATAGCCGAACGTCACTTTACCAATCCTTTCAAAAAAACAGCTATCGCCGAGGTGCCAACCGATTGGCTGACCGCCCTTCCCGGAGAAGTTATTTCGGCGCTGCATATCGCCCTGGATGCTCGGGATAATCTTGATGAGATAGAGACGCTTGCAGCTGAAGCGGGCCACGCCCTAGATAACAACCCTATCACCGGCGGCAGTCTGTTGGAGGGCCGCGCCGTGTGGTGGACAGATTTTCGCATCCATGCCGACCGGTTTGGACGTTTTCTTATTCATGCGGTAGCACTCGATGAGGAGTCAGGTGGACGACTAATACAGCGGATCATTGAGATGGAAACCTATCGATTGATGGCCATGTTGGCGCTGCCGATCGCCCAGGAAGCACGTCCACGCGTCTCCGACGCGGAAGATGAGCTTTCCTCAATTCTGGGGCAATTGGACGGAGGGCAAGAACACCTGGATGATCGCCGGCTACTTGGCGACCTTACGCGTTTGGCCGGCGAAGCGGAGAGAATCAACGGGATCATCGCCTATCGGTTCAATGCCACTCGCGCGTACCAGGAGATCGTGCGTCAACGGGTGGCTGCGCTCCGTGAAGACCGGATCACCGGTGTCCAGCCCGTTAGCCAGTTCATGATGACCCGGTTCGAGCCGGCCATGGAAACTTGCGATAATCTGGCGCGGCGCTTGGACCAACTGAGCGCGAGGATCGCTCGGGCCGGTAACCTGCTGCGAACTCGGGTGGACGTTGCCCTGGAAGAACAGAACCGCGATCTCCTGCAATCCATGGACCGACGCGTACAACTACAACTACGACTGCAGCAAACGGTCGAGGGTCTATCCGTGGTGGCGATCAGCTACTATTTAATTTCTCTAGTAATCTACCTGGCTCAGGGCTTAGATAGCTTAGGCATCAACGTCGACCCGAACCTTGCGGGCCTTGTCGCGTTCCCCTTCGTCGTTGGCGGGGTCTGGTGGGGCGTTCACGCGATCCGGCGACGGTTGACCAAGTCCAAAAATTGAGCCCCAGTTACCTGGATTCTGCCTTGACCCCCGTAATGAAAGGCTTAACACTCTAGATTGTAGTGGTGATTTGTCTGACCGGCTTGCGGCCACGCTAAAAAACTCGCTAAAAGGTCTCGGTTAATCAAACCCTGACCCCCTGTGGTTGGGGTTTTTCATTTTCAGGGTTTGTATTTGGGCCGGGGCCCCTTGACGTCTGAGGAGGACCCAATGAGCAAGGTATCTGAGCCTCACAATAAAAAATGGCGCCCGGCCACACGTCTGGTGCGCGGGGGCACGCAACGTTCGGAATTCGACGAAACCAGCGAAGGCATCTTTATGACTTCCGGGTACGTCTATGATACAGCCGAAAGCGCCGAAGCCGCCTTCAAAGGTGAAACCGCCCGATACATTTATTCACGCTACGCGAACCCGACGGTCACCATGTTCGAAGAACGGCTGGCCTTATTGGAGGGCGCCGAGTATTGCGTCGGCACGTCTAGCGGCATGGCGGCCGTGTTCGCATCGCTCATGTCGCAATTGAGGGCAGGCGAGCAGGTGGTGGCATCCCGTGCCCTGTTCGGATCCTGCCATTATATTATCCAGGATATGCTGCCGAACTTCGGCATCAATGTGCAGTTCGTCGACGGCACGGACCTCGTGCAGTGGGAAGCTGCCTTGGCCACACCTACGAAAGCCGTGTTTCTAGAGACACCCTCGAACCCGACACTCGACATCATCGACCTAAGCAAAGTGGCGGAGCTTTCCCATGCCTCCGGCGCTCGGCTGATCGTCGACAACGTCTTTGCAACGCCGATCCTTCAGCATCCGCTTGAGTTCGGCGCAGACATCGTCATGTATTCGGCCACCAAGCATATCGACGGTCAGGGCCGCGCACTCGGCGGCGCCATCCTGACCAATGACGCGGAATTCATTGACGATTGCCTCACGCCCTACATGCGCCATACGGGCCCGGCCATGAGCCCCATGAACGCATGGATTCTGCTGAAAGGATTGGAGACCTTGAAGATTCGGGTCGATCGCCATGTCCGCAGTGCCATTGTCATCGCCGACTTCCTATCCGATCACGAAGGTATTGGGCGAGTTCTCTACCCGGGTTTGGATAATCATCCCCAGCACAAATTGGCGAAGAGCCAAATGGAAGAAGGCGGCACCATGGTGACCTTTGAACTGATCGGCGGGAAGGAGGCCGCGTTCAAGTTCCTGAATGCACTCGAGATCATCGACATCTCCAACAACCTGGGCGACGCGAAGAGCCTGATTACCCACCCGGCTACGACGACCCACCACCGGCTCAGCGAGGAAGATCGCGCGCATCTGAGTATTTCCGACGGCATGGTTCGCCTGAGTGTCGGCCTCGAGGACTGTGAGGACCTGCTTGAGGACCTAGATCAGGCTTTGAAGGTGATGCAGCGTGGCTGAGTGCATGGGAACGATGGAATGAAACGGCCATCGGTCTCGGTTTCTTGACACTGGATTGACTTGCCCCTCATGCTCGTGTGCCGGTTTGCGAGCAGCACCGGATCATAGGGGATCAATCCATTGGATCACGATCAATACGAACGGGGCATAAAAACCCGGCGCGAAGTTCTGGGCGACGCCCACGTCGACCGTTCTCTGGCCGCCGTCGATGAATTGACCAAACCGCTGCAGGATCTGGTCGTTGAATATGGTTGGGGCGGCATTTGGGCACGCGATGGCCTCGATCGCCGATCCCGGAGTCTGATCAACATTGGCATGCTCACCGCGCTTAATCGCCCACACGAATTGCAGGTCCACCTAAAAGGCGCGGTCAACAACGGCTGTACCCGCGTTGAGATTGTCGAAGCCGTCCTTCAGACGGCAGTTTATTGCGGCATGCCGGCTGCGTTAGACACCATGCGCCATGTGAAAGCCTTATTCGACGAGTTGGACAGCGATCAAAGCGCATGAAACTCTCGGTCCTCGACCAGTCCACGGCGGCAACGGGCAAGCCCGAAGATCAGGCTGTGCGCGACACGATCGAACTGGCGCAGGCTTGTGAGGCCTGGGGCTACAATCGGTTCTGGGTTTCCGAACACCATAATCATCCGACCATCGTCGGCACCGCGCCGGAGATCGTCATGGCCGCCATCGGCCAAGCAACAGATCGCATCCGCATTGGCAGCGCTGGGGTCATGTTGCCCCACTACGCACCGCTCAAAGTAGCGGAACAGTTCCGCGTTCTGGAAGCAATCGCACCTGGACGCGTCGATCTGGGACTTGGCCGTGCGCCCGGGTCAGATGGCAAGACCGCCTATGCGCTCAATCCGAATGCCCATGAAGATGCCGAACATTTCCCTGCAAACGTCCGTGATCTCATGGCCTGGGTTAGCGGTCAGCCATTGGTCGATGGGCACCCCTTCGGGACCATGCAGGCACATCCCATGAGCCCAACCTCCCCAGAGATCTGGATACTCGGGACTTCCGATTACGGTGCTCAAGTGGCCGCACATTTCGGTATCCCCTACTGCTTTGCCCACTTCATTACCGATGGCGGCGGCGTCGAGCGCGCCCTACAGATCTATCGTGAGAACTTTAAACCCAGCGATCATCACCCGGAGCCAATCGCCAATGTCTGCGTCTGGGCGCTAGCCGCGGACACACCAGCAGACGCCGAACGCCTGTTCGCGCCTCGCGCCCACTGGAAGTTGATG
>CAJWVP010000095.1 GCA_913048145.1 uncultured Rhodospirillaceae bacterium | reverse complement strand
AAGAGTTCCGCGGCAACTCGGAGAGCTTCAACCGCGCGTTGAACCGCTCCTCCGGCGACTGCGATTCGTCTTTGGCTATAGCCTTCAAGCGCGCGCGCTTGGAGGCATATTTCTTGGCGAGACGCTCGCGTTTCTGGTTCTTCTGGATGGCGCTTTTCTTAGCCATGTTTGATCTCCACCGAGCGCTCAGTTACTGAACGGCATGTTGAAATGCTTTAGCAGGGCTCTCGCCTCCGCATCATTCTTGGCCGTCGTGCAAATAATGATGTCCATGCCGCGGATCTGGTCGACTTGGTCATAGTCGATTTCCGGGAAGACGATCTGCTCTTTTAGGCCCATCGCGTAATTGCCGTTACCGTCGAAGCTCTTTCCGGAAACACCCCGGAAGTCCCGAACCCGCGGAAGCGCGATGTTAATTAGACGTTCCAGGAATTCGTAAGCTCGTTCACGGCGCAAAGTGACTTTGCAGCCAACGATCATGTCTTCGCGAAGCTTAAACGTGGCAATGGACTTCTTGGCCCGCGTGATCAAGGGCTTCTGGCCGGAAATGCGGGTAAGGTCCGCGAGAGCGCCATCGATTTTCTTACGATCCTGGGAGGCTTCGCCTACCCCCATGTTGATGACGACTTTGTCAAGTTTCGGTACTTGCATGATGGAATCGTAGTCGAACTCTTCCATGAGCGCGCCTTTGATGCGATTTTGATAATCGTTATAAAGATGAGCCATCTGTTCAATCCTCAGCTATCGATGACTTCGCCGGAACGCTTCGCGAAACGCACCTTCCGACCGTCTTCGAGGAATTTGAAACCGACGCGGGTCGGCGCATCATCCTTCGGATCCAAGTGAGACAAGTTAGACACGTCAATGGTGCCTTCCTTCTCGATGATGCCGCCTGCACTGGTGTTGGTCGGGCGTGTATGGCGCTTGACCTTGTTGACGCCTTGGACGATGACGCGGCCGCCCTTTGGGAAAACCTTGAGGATTTCGCCGCTCTTGCCTTTGTCACGGCCGGTCATGACCATGACCTTGTCGCCCTTCTTAAACTTCGAGAGACCCGACATCATAATACCTCCGGCGCCAGCGATATGATCTTCATGTATTGCTTGGCTCGAAGCTCTCGCGTTACTGGGCCAAAGATACGCGTACCGATCGGATCTCCTTGTTTGTTGATCAATACAGCCGCGTTGCTGTCGAAACGAATCGCCGATCCGTCCTGACGACGGATATCTTTGGCGGTACGTACGACGACGGCCTGCAAGACTTCGCCTTTTTTGACGCGACCGCGTGGAATGGCTTCCTTGACGGTCACGACGATGACGTCGCCGACGGAGGCGTATCTGCGCTTCGAACCGCCCAGCACTTTGATGCACTGGACCCGGCGCGCCCCTGAATTGTCGGCAACCTCGAGGTTGGTTTCTGCCTGGATCATCGATTGGTCCTTTATTCTCGGCTTACGCGCTTACGCGCCGTCGCCGATCACTTCCCAGCGCTTCCGTCGCGAAAGCGGCCGGCATTCACGAATACTCACGATATCGCCAATCTTACAGGCATTGGCTTCGTCGTGGGCAGCGTACTTCTTCGAACGACGGATAACCTTCTTGTACAGCTGGTGGGTGAAACGGCGCTCAACACGCACCGTCACCGTCTTGTCTTCCTTGTCGCTAACAACGACACCTTGCATCACGCGCTTGGGCATTATCTCTATTCCTTAACCTACGGGGCGACCGGCGCCTGATTGCGCTCACCAAGGATGGTCTTGATACGCGCGATGCCGCGGCGGACCACTCTCACCCGGGCCGTGTTCTCCAACTGACCGCTGGCTGTCTGGAAACGCAGATTGAATGCTTCCTTGCGGAGCCCCAACAGCTCTTCCTTCAACTCGTCGTCGCTTTTAGCGCGTGCATCACCCGCTTTCATGGCCCTACTCTCCTCCAGTCAAACGGGTTACGAACTTGGTGCGGAGCGGCAGCTTTGCCGCGGCTAGTTCCATGGCGCGCCGCGCCACGTCGATAGGCACTCCGTCCATTTCGAACATGATTCGGCCCGGCTTTACGCGGCAAACCCAAAATTCCGGTGTTCCCTTACCTTTACCCTGTCGAACTTCAGCCGGTTTCTGAGAAACGGGCACATCCGGAAAGATCCGGATCCACACACGGCCAGCACGCTTCATGTGACGGGTCATGGCACGACGGGCTGCTTCAATTTGGCGGGCCGTGACCCGTTCCGGCGACACCGCCTTTAGACCGTAGGCACCAAAATTCAACGCGGTACCGCCCTTTGCATTGCCATGGATACGCCCTTTATGGGCCTTCCGGAATTTCGTTCTCTTCGGTTGCAGCATGGTTCTGGTTCCTTAATTCTCGCGGGCCTAGCGTTGTGGCTGCTGCTCTTGGGCCAACTTGTCGAGAGCCATCGGATCATGGGTCCAAATGTCACCCTTGTATATCCACACCTTAACACCGCAGACCCCATAAGTGGTCACTGCCGGCGCCTCACCGTAGTCGATATGGGCTCTTAATGTGTGAAGGGGCACACGGCCTTCGCGATACCATTGCGTCCGGGCGATTTCTGCTCCGCCCAAACGGCCAGCGCAGTTGATCCGGATGCCACCGATACCCATCCGCATAGCCGATTGCACTGCGCGCTTCATAGCACGGCGGATGGAGACGCGTCGCTCCAGCTGTTGGGCGATGTTTTCAGCCACCAACTGTGCATCTACTTCGGGTTTGCGAATTTCGATGATGTTCAGGTGCACGTCGGAATTGGTCATCTTCGACAGTTCGCCGCGCAGCTTATCAATGTCGGCGCCCTTCTTGCCGATAACCACCCCCGGACGAGCTGTGTGAATGGTCACGCGGGCTTTTTTCGCTGGGCGTTCGATCAGAACCTTGGAGACGCCGGCCTGAGCGAGTTTTTCTTTAAGGTAATCGCGGATACGTAGGTCTTCATGAAGAAGAGCGCTGTACCCTGCGTCGGCGAACCAACGTGAGTCCCAGGTCCGATTGATGCCGACCCGAAGGCCGATTGGGTTTACTTTCTGGCCCATTAAATCGTCTCCTCACGTTCGCGCACGATAAGCCGCAAATTCGAAAATGGTTTCACAATCCGACCGACGCGGCCCCGGGCACGGGCACGCCATCGTTTCATGACCATGCTCTTGCCGACGGTGCATTCGGACACATACAGGCGGTCAACATCGAGTTGGTGATTGTTTTCAGCATTAGCGATTGCGCTTTCCAGAACTTTTTTCACCTCGCCGGCAATGCGACGCTTCGAAAAGGTTAATTCCGCGAGGGCCTTTTCGCAGTCCTTGCCGCGAATGGATTCTGCAACCAGGTTCAGCTTCTGCGGGCTAGTGCGCAGGTTCTTGGCATAGGCCATTGCCTCGACATCGGACAGTGAACGCTCAGCAGCGGGCTTACCCATGACTTAGCCCCTCTTCGCTTTCTTGTCGGCGCCGTGGCCGAGGTAGGTTCGCGTCGGGGAAAACTCACCGAATTTGTGGCCAATCATGTCTTCGTTGACCAATACCGGAATGAACTTCTGCCCGTTGTAGACCCCGAACGTCAGGCCGACGAACTGCGGCAGAATTGTCGAACGGCGCGACCAGGTCTTGATCACTGACTTGCGACCGGACGAGCGAGCATCTTCTGCCTTCTTCAGCAGATAGCCATCCACAAACGGTCCTTTCCATACGGATCGAGGCACGACCGGTCTCCTTTATTTCTTTGCGTGACGGCGGCGCATAATCAACCGGTCCGTCTTCTTATTGGAACGCGTCCGCTTGCCCTTAGTGGGCTTGCCCCAAGGGGTCACGGGATGACGGCCGCCAGAAGTCCGGCCTTCGCCGCCGCCATGCGGGTGATCAATAGGGTTCATCGCAACGCCGCGGACAGCAGGGCGTTTGCCGATCCATCGCTTACGGCCGGCCTTACCCAGTTTGATGTTCTGTTGGTCGGGGTTTGAAACAGCGCCGATGGTTGCCATGCATTCGGCCCGGATCATCCGTAACTCACCAGAGATTAGACGTAGTTGCGCGTAGCCTTGGTCTTTACCAATGATCTGTGCATAGGTCCCTGCAGATCGGGCGATCTGCCCTCCCTTACCTGGCTTCATTTCCACGTTGTGCACGATCGTGCCGACGGGAATGCTCTGCATGGGCATAGCGTTACCTGGCTTGATATCGGAGGCCAAGCTGGCAATTACCTGGTCCCCTTCGCGGAGACGTTGCGGCGCCAAGATGTAGGCCATTTCGCCGTCCTCATACTTAATCAGGGCGATGAAAGCGGTCCGGTTAGGATCGTACTCTAACCGTTCTACCGTCGCCGGAACATTCATCTTCTGACGTTTGAAGTCGACCAGACGGTAGCGGCGCTTGTGTCCACCGCCACGACGGCGCGCTGTAATGCGGCCCTTGTTATTGCGGCCGCCCTTGCTTCGAAGCCCCTCGGTCAGGGACTTCTCCGGCTTGCCTTTCCATATGCCAGAACGGTCGACGAGCACAAGTCCGCGTTGACCCGGCGTAATCGGCTTATAGGTTTTCAGTGCCATTCTTTGGACCTTTCCCTAAATCCCAGTGGTGACATCGATGGATTGCCCCTGGGCCAGCGTCACGACGGCTTTCTTGCGGTCCGGACGGCGACCAACCTGGCCCCTGAACCGTTTCGTCTTACCTTTTTGAAGGAGCGTGTTGACATTTGTCACCTTAACGTCAAAAAGTCCTTCGACGGCGTGCTTGATTTCAAATTTGTTGGCGTCCACCGGCACCCAAAAACTTACCTGGTTGAACTCGCTCAGCAGGGTGGATTTTTCCGTGATGATCGGCGCACGCACCAGCTCGTAAATGCGTTCCTGGCTAGGTTTCTTATCGCGCAGCGTGTGGTACTTGCTCATTTCAGGCGCTCCGTGAGCTGATCCACGGCGTCCTTGGTGAGAACTAAGGTATCGCGGCGGAGGATGTCGTAGACGTTGGCACCGACACTCGGTAATACGTCCAGGCCGATGATGTTACGCGCGGCCTTCGCCAGGTTGTCGTTCACATCGGTACCGTCGATGATCAGGGCCTTTCCCCAGCCAAGGGCGTGGAGATGCTTGGCGAAGTCTTGAGTCTTCGGTGACTCGATCTCACTGGATTCGATTACTACCAACTTGCCGTCGGCTTGCTTGGCGGAGAGGGCAGTTTTCAGAGCCAGACGCCGCACCTTTTTTGGCATATCGACGGCGTGACTGCGTACGCGCGGACCGAATGTGATACCACCACCACGCATTTGTGCAGCCCGGGCAAAACCCTGACGGGCACGGCCTGTGCCCTTTTGGCGGAAGGGCTTGGAACGCGTGCCGTTCACTTCGTTGCGCTCCTTCGTCTTGTGGGTGCCGGCCTGGCGGCGCGACAACTGCCACTTGACAGCGCGGGCCAACAGGTCCTTGCGGACTTCCAGGCCAAAGATGCCTTCATCGAGATTGATGGAGCCTGTCTTCTTGTTGGCCAGATCGATGACGTCGCATTTCATGGCCATTATTCCTTCTCTTCTGTGCCGCCCGCGACTGCGTCGGCATCATCTTTGCCTGAAAATTCTGCTTCGACTTCCGCTGGCGTCTCTACCAAGGCGGCTTCTTCATCAGGCGCGACCTCTTCGACCGTTGCTTCGTCTTTCACCATGGCGACATTCGTCTTCAGGCCCGCTGGATACGGGGCATCGTCTGGGCGCGGCTTCTTAATGGCATCGGTTATCCGAACGAAACCACCCTTGGCGCCGGGGACCGAACCACGGATAAGAATCAGACCGCGCTCTTCATCAACGTCGACAATCTTAAGGTTTTGGGTAGTGACCCGGACGCCACCCATGTGGCCCGCCATCTTCTTGCCCTTGAAAACTTTTCCAGGATCTTGGCACTGACCCGTGGAACCTAGGGAGCGGTGGTTTATCGATACACCGTGGGATGCCCGCAGGCCGCTAAAGCCGTGACGCTTCATGCCCCCGGCAAAACCCTTACCGATAGTCGTGCCGCATACATCGACAAATTGGCCGGCGACGAAGTGGTTGGCTGAGAACTCGGCGCCCACATCCACTAGGCCGTCAGCGTTGACCCGGAATTCCGTGAGCTTGCGCTTCGGTTCTACTTTGGCCTTGGCGAAGTAGCCGCTCATTCCCTTAGAAACGTTCTTCACTTTCGCCGTGCCCCAACCCATCTGGACAGCGTTGTAGCCATCTGTATCTTCGGTGCGCTGGGCGACCACTTGGACGTTGTCCATTTTCAGCACAGTGATCGGCAGGTGCAGACCGCTTTCATCGAAGCGGCGCGTCATGCCTAGTTTTTGAACGAGTAGACCGGTACGCATGAGTCTGTCCTCTTAAAGCTTAATCTCGACGTCGACGCCGGCGGCTAGGTCGAGCTTCATGAGCGCATCGACGGTCTGTGGGGTCGGGTCGAGAATGTCCAACACCCGCTTGTGGGTGCGAATTTCGAACTGCTCGCGGGACTTCTTGTCGATGTGTGGCGAGCGGAGGACGGTGTATTTATCGATCCGCGTTGGAAGTGGAATGGGGCCGCAGACCGTTGCGCCGGTTCGCTGCGCGGTGTTGACGATCTCGCCGGCGGATTGATCCAGCACGCGATGATCAAAGGCTTTCAACCGGATGCGAATATTCTGTTGGTCCATGACCCTTGTCCTTTAAAATAACGTCTGGTCCCGCAACATACGGGGCTGGATTGGTTTTACTCGATGATTTCTGCGACGACACCGGCACCGACGGTACGTCCGCCCTCGCGGATGGCGAAACGCAGACCGTCGTCCATGGCGATTGGCGCAATCAAGTTCACCACCATCGAAATGTTGTCGCCCGGCATCACCATCTCCGTGCCTTCTGGCAATTCTACTGTGCCGGTCACGTCCGTGGTTCGGAAGTAGAACTGCGGGCGGTAGTTCGAGAAAAACGGCGTGTGACGGCCGCCCTCATCCTTCGTCAGGATGTACGCCTCGCACTTGAACTTCGTGTGCGGCGTTATCGAACCCGGTGCCGCGAGGACCTGGCCACGCTCAACTTCCTCACGCTTCGTCCCACGCAGCAGAACACCAACGTTGTCGCCCGCTTCACCCTGATCCAGAAGCTTACGGAACATCTCAACGCCCGTGCACGTCGTCTTCTCCGTGTCCTTGATGCCGACGATCTCGATCTCTTCGCCGACGTTGACCACGCCGCGCTCGATACGACCCGTCACAACCGTGCCCCGACCGGAAATCGAGAACACGTCCTCGATCGGCATCAGGAACGGCTGATCCTTCGGGCGATCCGGCTGCGGCACATACTCGTCAACCGCCGCCATCAGCTCGACGATCGCATCCTTGCCCGTCGCCACGTCGCCATCTTCTAACGCACCCAGCGCCGTACCCTTGACGATCGGAATATCGTCGCCCGGGAAATCGTAGCTCGACAGAAGCTCGCGAATCTCCATCTCGACAAGCTCTAAAAGCTCCTCATCGTCAACCTGATCAACCTTGTTCATGAACACAACCAAGGCCGGAACACCAACCTGACGGGCCAAAAGAATATGCTCACGCGTTTGCGGCATCGGACCGTCAGCCGACGAAACAACCAAAATCGCGCCGTCCATCTGCGCCGCACCAGTGATCATATTCTTCACATAGTCAGCGTGACCCGGACAGTCCACGTGCGCGTAGTGCCGGTTATCCGTCTCATACTCAACGTGCGCTGTCGAAATCGTGATCCCACGCGCCTTTTCTTCGGGCGCCTTGTCAATGTCATCATACGCCTGAAACTCAGCACCGCCGGATTCCGCCAGAACCTTCGTGATCGCCGCAGTCAACGTCGTCTTACCATGGTCAACATGACCAATCGTGCCAATGTTGCAATGTGGCTTTGTACGTTCAAACTTCTCTTTCGCCATCGGTGCGTACTCCGTAAACCTTTAAATTACTTATACTGTTTAACCGGCGAGTTTCGCCTGTATCTCTTCTGAGACTTGGTTGGGCACAACGTCGTAATGATCGAAGTGCATGGTAAACTGGGCTCGTCCCTGCGATAGCGACCGCAGTGTGTTCACATAACCAAACATGTTCGCCAGGGGCACCTCAGCATTGATGACCCGTGCGTTTCCGCGCTGATCCATACCGCTGACCTGGCCCCGACGGCTATTTAGATCGCCGATGATGTCACCCATGTATTCCTCGGGTGTCACCGCTTCGACCCGCATAATTGGCTCGAGCAGTTGAGCTTTAGCTTCCTGGCAACCTTCTCGAAAGGCTGCGCGTGCGGCAATCTCGAAAGCCATGACACTCGAATCAACGTCGTGCGAATCGCCGTCGTAAAGGGTTGCTTTCACGCCGGTGACTGGGAAACCCATGAGAATACCGGCGGACATTGCGGAATTCAGACCCTTTTGAACGCCTGGTATGTATTCCCTGGGTACGTTACCGCCAACGACCTTGCTTTCGAACTCGAATCCATCGGGAATCGGCTCAAACAAAATCTTGAGGCGCGCGTACTGACCTGAGCCGCCCGTCTGTTTCTTATGGGTGTAGTCGATATCAGCGGTTTTCGAGATAGTTTCTCGGTAAGCCACCTGTGGTTGACCAATGTTTGCGTCTACCTTGAATTCCCGCAACATGCGATCGACGATAATCTCCAAGTGCAACTCGCCCATGCCCTTGATAATCGTCTGCCCGCTCTCGGGGTCGCTGGCAACTCGGAACGACGGGTCTTCCGCAGCTAGACGGCCGAGCGCCACAGACATTTTCTCTTGGTCACTCTTAGTTTTAGGCTCGACGGCGATCTCAATTACCGGATCGGGGAACTCCATGCGCTCCAGGATCACCTGGTCGTCAGAGTCGCAGAGCGTGTCGCCGGTAGTGGTCTCCTTAAGGCCGACTAGGGCAATGATATCCCCGGCGCGGGCTTCCTTGATCTCTTCACGGGAATTTGCGTGCATCTCCAGCATACGGCCAACACGCTCACGCTTGCTTTTCACCGTGTTCATAATGCTCTTGCCCTGCTCCAGTACGCCGGAATAGATCCGGACGAAGGTCAGGGAGCCCACAAACGGGTCGTTCATGATCTTGAAGGCTAGGCAGGAGAAGGATTCGTCGTCGGAATTATGGCGCTCGATTTCCTCGTCGCTGTCAGCTTTTACGCCCTTAATCGCCTCCACGTCCGTGGGGCTTGGCATATAGTCCACAACCCCGTCCAAGAGTGGTTGTACACCCTTGTTCTTAAAGGCGCTGCCGCAGAAAACCGGCACAAAGATGCCGTCGATCGTTCCTTTACGAATGCAACGCCTGATCGTGGCTTCATCAGGCTCGTTGCCCTCTAGATAAGCTTCCATCGCTTCATCATCGACCTCGATGGCCGTTTCAATTAGTTTCTCGCGATATGAAGCCGCGTCATCCGAC
>CAJWVP010000094.1 GCA_913048145.1 uncultured Rhodospirillaceae bacterium | reverse complement strand
GCACAGCGATGGCGCAACGGTGGGCAGCTTCCTTCGCTGTTTGTCGGGGAGGAGGGCTCAGACTCCTGATATTGCCAGGGGCATAACCCCTTGTACGAGGCTGAAAGAGCTGGTCGTCGAAATCATAGCAGTCGGGTCGGTCATCGCGGCAGAAGTAGTTGTCGACAATACCGTGGCCCGTGGGGTGCAGTCCGGTTGCAATGGAGAGATGGGCAGGAAACGTTTTAGACGGATAAACTGGCCGCAACTTGGTCACTCGCACACCGCGATCTGCCAAGGCTTTCATCTGACGCGCCTCGGGTCGATCCAGATAATCCCAGCGAAAACCATCGACAGACACCAATACCAGCGTGCTCGCATGAAGTGGATAAAACCAAAAACAAAGCGGCATCAACAACGACCATGCCAAGATGCACGGTCGATATCTGGCGCGGTGTTGGGCTCTTGTGCGCCGTGAGGATGCTGTGGGGATGCGATGCACTGCCGCGCCGCCGTCGGCCATTATCGTAGGCATGGAGCGGATGGGCTTTCGTGTCATCCACGCCTACGGTCTTACGGAAACCTATGGTCCGTCCACCTACTGTGCTTGGCAGGAGACCTGGGAGGCGCTGCCCTTGGAGGAGCGTGCGACCATGATGGCTCGGCAGGGCGTGCGCTATCCGACGCTCACGAAGCAGACGGTTATGAACCCGGATACCATGGAGCCTGTCCCCGCCGACGGCGAAACCATCGGCGAGGTAATGATCCGGTCCAACACGGCCATGAAGGGGTACCTGAAAAACGCCGAGGCCACGGAGGCGGCCTTCAAAGGCGGCTGGTTCCACACGGGCGATTTGGGCGTAATGCATCCAGACAACTACATTGAGGTGAAGGATCGATCTAAGGATATCATTATCTCCGGTGGGGAGAACATCTCCTCTCTGGAGATCGAAGAAATCCTATACAAGCATCCTGCCGTTATGGAAGCTGCCGTGGTCGCCAAACCTCACGAGAAATGGGGAGAAACGCCGTCCGCCTTCGTCAACCTCAAGGCAGACGCGGGCGACTTGGCACCGGCCGACATCATCCAGTTCTGCAAGGACAACATGGCAAGCTTTAAGGCGCCAACGGAAGTCGTGTTCGGTGAGTTGCCAAAGACGTCCACCGGCAAGATCCAGAAATTCGTGCTTCGGGATCGCATCAAGGAGTAGGCGTGATGAAAAACCGTTTTGATCTGACCGGGAAGGTTGCCCTGGTAACGGGCGGGTCTAGCGGCCTCGGTCGGCATTTCGCTCTGACGCTGGCGGCTGCTGGTGCCGCCGTGGCCGTGGCAGCCCGGCGCGACGACAAGGTCGCCGAGGTTGCCTCAGAGATCGCCGCCGCCGGCGGTCAGGTTGTGCGTGTCGCCCTGGACGTCACCAATCGCGAAAGCATCGCCGATGCCTTCGAGACCGTCGAGCGCGAGGCTGGGACCGTGACCGTGCTGGTCAACAACGCAGGCATTGCCCAGCGCGACATGGCCTTGGATGTCAGCGAGGACCATTGGAACCAGGTCATTGGCACCAACCTAACCGGGGTCTGGGCTGTCGCTCAGGAGGCAGCGAGACGTATGGTCAAAGGTGAAGTCGGTGGCAGTATCGTGTCCATTGCCTCTCTGCTGTCTAAGCGCGTCTCTCCGGGGATCATGCCCTATGCCGTTTCCAAGGCCGGCGTTGCCCACATGACCCGCGCTCTAGCCGTGGAATGGGCCCAGCATGGCATCCGTGTAAACGCTATCGCGCCGGGCTATTTCGAGACGGAGTTGAACCGCGAGTATCTACGCAGCGATTACGCCCAGACCATGATCAAGCGCATTCCCTTCCGACGCACCGGCGAGTTGGAGGAATTGTCAGGTCCGCTCCTTATGCTCTGCTCCGACGCGGGCAGCTACGTGAGCGGCACCGTGATCAGCGTCGACGGGGCGCACGCAGTTAATCCATTCTAAGGCGCAAACGCTTTTGACCCGAGGCTCATGATCTTATCGGCCATATACGTGTTTACGGTGCCGACTGTGATCCTGGGTCTTTTGGGCGGGGGACGATATATGGCGTGGTTGCTCTATTTGCGCTGTTGGCAGTGGTGTTTTAGGGGATTTTTTCCGCCCAGGACGCCTTCATGGAATTCGGCTATCCGGCCTAATGCCACCTTGGAGCGTGGCATCGTGACCATGGCTCTGTGATCAAGGAGGTCTATCGGGTTTTTTCCATGGAGTGAAACGAGTTACGGAGGCCGATAGACTCCCGGTGTTTGTGGTTTATCCTTCCGGTGAGATAGTCAAAGTTGGCCTGAGGAGGATGACGCCGTGATTTCCATGTTTAAAGACGACTTGCTAGCAGGCCAGCGCATTCTTGTGACTGGAGGCGGTACGGGCCTCGGGCGCGAATTCACCGAGGCCTATGCGTCCCTGGGCGCCGAGGTGCATATTTGTGGCCGTCGCGGCGCGGTCTTGGACGAAACAGCGACAGAAATTTCGGAAAACACTAGCGGCAACGTTTTCGCCCACGCCACCGATATTCGTGCCGCCGGTGCAGTGGATGAAATGGTTGAGGCAATCTGGACCGATTCTGGACCGTTGACGGGTCTGGTCAACAACGCCGCCGGCCAAATCATGAGCCCCACAGACAAGCTGTCACCCCGGGGCTTTGACGCCGTGGCGTCGACCGTCTTTCACGGGACCTACTACGCCACCCATGCGGTGGGTCGACGCTGGATCGAGCAAGACCTAACCGGCAGCGTCGTCTCCATCCTGGTGACCTGGATTTGGTCGGGCAGTCCCTATGTGGTGCCTTCGGCAATGTCAAAGGCGGGCATCCATGCCATGACCAAGTCCCTTGCAGTGGAATGGGCTAAATACGGTATTCGCCTCAACGCCATCGCGCCGGGGCCATTCCCGACGGAGGGGGCGTGGGCCCGACTGCGGCCCGAAGCGAAAACCGAAGGCGAAGCGAAAGATATCGCCCGCGTGCCCATGGGGCGCTACGGCGAAATGCACGAACTGCGGAACCTGGCCGTGTTCTTGGTCGCCGACGGTTGTGAATACCTTACCGGTCAAACCATTGCCATCGATGGGGCCGGGCATTTGGGCAACGGGGGTAATTACGTCCATCTCACCGGGCGTTCGGACGAGGAATGGGACGAGATCAAGATCATGGCCAAGGCTGCGTCCGACAAGGACAAGGCCCAGCGCAGCGCCTAAACTGTCCCCGGCGGCCACATCTGCAGGGCTTTTTCGGTCAATCCCTTGCGGTCAACTTTACCCGGGCCGGCCAAGGGCAGTTCATTCATCACAAGAACGCGCCGGGGGTGCTGGTAGGCTGGGCCGTTGGCCAGAGCGTGTTGCTTGACCAGGTTCTCGTCAATGGATTTGCCGGCCTGAGGGACGGCGAAGGCCACGGGTTTCATGCCCTTGATTTCGTCAGGGATAGGGACCACACAGGCCTGGTCGATATCTGGATGTGAGACCAAAACCGCCTCCACATCCGCTGGGTAAATATTCTCACCACCGCAGTTGAACATGTCGTCCGTGCGGCCGACGAAGTAGTGCGCGCCATCGACGTCGCGGCGGAATACGTCGCCAGTCTTATACCAACCGTCCTCCGTGAAGGCCTCCGCAGTTTTTTCCGGCAGGTTCAGATAGCCCGGTGAGTTCGCCGGGCATTTATGCCAGAGCTCTCCTTGGTCGGCTTCGTTGCCGCTGGCGTCAATGAGCTTTGCGCCAACGCCCTGGATCACCCAACCAACTGAGGTGGGCGGCGGGGCTGCGCCATCGCGGGCGCCGAAGACAACGGGGCCCGATTCCGTCGTGCCATAGCCGTTCATGATGCTCGCACCGGGAAAGGTGGCTTCCACGTGGGCCCAAAGCTTTGGCGACACGGGTGCCGAACCCATGCGGACGATTTTTACTGAGGAGAGATCTGCCTTCTCCGTCAACGCTGGATCGACGAACACCATAGCCAGCATGGTTGGCACGGAAGTGATCCAAGTGCATCGGAAGCGTTCAATGGCGGCGACGTAGGTATAGGCCGTGAATTCTGGCAGCAAGACGATCTGCGCCTTCGACGCCCAAGCGACAAGAGATACGCATAGCGCGTTCATGTGGTAGAGTGGTGCGGCGACAAGCAGCCGGTGCTGATCGAACGCGCCCAGGCGCGAACGCAGTGCCCAGAGATGTCCCGCATGGGTCAACGGAACGCCTTTTGGGCGGCCCGTGGACCCGGATGTATAAAGGATCATGGCGACATCCGTTTCGATAGCCGTGTAGACATCGAAGGGACCAGGGTGCAAGAGGGTCTCGAAGCTGACCTTGCCGTCTGTATCGAAGCAGACAACTGGAACATCAGACCGAAGCGCGGCGGCCCGTTCGGCGTCACAGATGGCGAGACGGACATCGGCGTCGGCGAGGATAAATGTGATGATCTCAGCGGAGAACTTGTGGTTGATGGGCACGGCTACCAGCCCTGCGCGCAAGATACCCATGTAGGCGATCATGAATTCCACTCGATTTGCGGATAGCAGAGCTACGGACTGGCCGGGTTCCAGGCCGCGGGCGATCAGGCCGCGTGCACAGGCATTGGCCTGGGCGTCCAGTTCGCCGTGGGTGTATTCCCGCGGGTTGTCCCATTCGCGGCAATCGATCAGGGCGGTACGCTCGGCAGCTGCGGCAAGGTCAAAGATATCGCCGAGATTGGTAGTGCTGGCCGAACCCATTGCTGAGGCTTCCTTCCTGAATTAAGGGCGATCTTGGAGAGACCGGACAAAACCGTCAAGGCGAGGGCGGGAGAATGAAACGCCCCTCGCTACCGTGACGTTGCCAAGGATGGTTTCACGGAGGAAGATAGTTGTTCACACAGCGAAATTATTGGCGCGGGCATGCCAAAGGACGATCCTACTAAGAGCGAAACGGACGCTGCGGACAGTACCGAGTCGTCGACGCCCCGTCGCCGAGGCCCACCATTTGCATTGCTGGTCCTAATTGCCGCTTTCGTCATCGCTGGCTACTTCGGGTACCAGGAATTTCAGGAACGACTCGTCTCCTTGCATGAGGAAGACGCCCGCATCCAATCCGATATGATTACGGTCTCCAGCCGGGTCGCTGGCTGGATTACTGAGGTCTCTGTCGAAGAAGGTCAGGCCATCGATAAGGGGACGGCGTTGATTGTCATCGACGACCGTGAGGCGCGCGCCATCATTGATGAATTGAACGCCCAACGAGAGGGCGTGGGTGCGGAAAAGGTACGCCTAAAGGCCCAGCAGGATCTGGTTCGGCGGCAGACCGACTCACAATTAGCGGCGGAACGCTCAGAACTTTCGGCCGCGCAGGTCACGGTCTCTAGTCTCGCGCCCCAGCTGAACCTGGCGAAGCGGGAGGTGAAGAGGACCACGCGCCTGTTCCAGCAGAAAGTGGCTTCGCGCCGCCAGATGGATCAGGCAGAGCAACAGCTCCAACGTATCGAACGCGAACACGAGATCGCCGTGGCCAAGGTTAAGGGCGCGCGCGCCCGCGTTAAGCAAGCGGATGCAGAGCGTGCTAAGCTCGATGTTCTAGCCGGGGATCTGGCCGTTCTGGTGAAGCGCGAGGCGGAGATTACGGCGAAGATCAAACGCCAGACCTTGGATATCGAAGATCGAGTCATCGAAAGCCCGTTGAAAGGGGTCGTCGACCGGCGTTTCGCCAATGTGGGCGAATACGTGACGCCGGGCCAGCGCCTTGTGCTGGCCCACGATCCGAACCGTATCTGGATTGAGGCCAATATCAAGGAAACCCAGGTACGTCGCTTGAAGGAGGGCCAAACCGTGATCGTGTCCGTGGACGCTTATCCGGATGAAGCTTTCGAGGGCCTTATTGAGCGTATCGGCAATACGGCTACCAGCGCCTTCGCCTTGCTGCCCAGCCCCAACCCCAGTGGAAACTTCACCAAGATCACCCAGCGTCTCCCCGTACGCATCGCCATCAACCAACGTGACAACCGGCTACGTCCTGGCATGATGGTCGAGGTCAAGATTGCCACCGGCCGCTAACGGACCCGCCAACCGGGGGATTGACCTGATGGTCGCCCGCTATGGGGCGTCCTACAAATGGTTGGTGATGATCGCGGGACTTTTGGGGTCCATGTCCATGGTGTTGTCGGCAACCATGGTCAATGTGGCTATTCCCTCCATCATGGGCGCTTATGGGGTGGGTCAGGATCTCGCGCAATGGGCGGCAACGGCGTTCCTCACTACCATGGTGGCGAGCCAGCTTCTGAATGCCTGGATGGTTGGGGCCTTCGGACAGCGGATTGTGTTCAGCTTTGCCTTGGCCTTCTTTTGCGCTGGTTCGCTGGTTGGCGCTGCCAGCTCAAACATCGAGACCTTGATCGCTGGCCGTATCATGCAGGGCTTTTCCGCCGGTCTGATCCAACCGCTGGTGCTGGCCTTGGTCGTGGCCGTATTTCCTGTCGCACGACGCGGTATGGCCGTCGGCGTTTATGGCATGGGTGTGACCCTGGCGCCCAGCTTCGGTCCGTTCTTTGGTGGTCTGGCCATCGACGCGTTCACCTGGCGACACATTTTTGTGGCGCCCGTGCCGTTGGTTATGGTGGCTTTTGCTATTGGCCTGGTGTTGATGCCGCCAAAGGGCTCACGGATTTCTCTGCCGCCATTCAACTGGACTGGTTACATCCTCGTTGCCACGGCGCTGATGTGCATCATGAGTTATATCGGGAATGGAAATCGCTGGGGCTGGTTTTCCGATTGGTCCATGCTGTTTCTGGTGGTTGGTGTTTCGGCAGCGGTTTTGTTCGTCTACTCCCAATGGCAGTCGAAAAGCCCACTCATGGACGTGACCCTGTTCACGGACCTGCGGTTTACGGCGGCTATGTTTATTGGCTTTGCATTTGGGGCCGGAAACTTCGCTACAAATTATGCAATCCCCGTTTTCGCGCAGACGGTCCAGGGTTTCACGCCAACGGAGGCGGGGCTTGTCATCGTGCCGGCGGGTCTTGTGTTGATCGCGCTTGTGCCTTTGTCTGGTCGTATGGCGGACCATATGCCGTCACATTATCCGATGATGAGCGGATGTGTGGTTTTCGCTGTGGCGGCGTTTCTTTTATCAACTTCTGACGTAAACACGCCGTTCTGGACCATTGCGGCCATCGCCATATTGAGCCGAGGCGCTATCGGCATGGTAATGCCAAACTTGGGCAAGACGGCTATGGGAGCCGTGCCCGCCGACAAGTTGAATCAGGGCGCGGGTACATACAATTTCATCCGCCAGATGGGCGGAGCCTTCGGGGTCAATGTGACAGCGCTATCTATCGACATGCAGACGGCCCATCACGCCGATATTCTGGTGGCGACTCAGACCTCGGACAACGTAGAAAGCCTGCAGGTCCTGAACCGCGTCGCCAAGCTCCTCCATGAGGGTGGCATCCCGGAAGCGGCTTTGCAGCCGGGTGCACTCAATTACCTGAGTGAGGTGATCTACGCCCAGGCGCTAACATTCGGTTTCCAGGATTCTTTCTTCCAGATTTGTTTCGCTTTCTGTATCGCCTTTATTCCGGCCTGGTTCCTGGGCCGCGCGGTGGGTCGCCCGGCAAGCTAGTTGGGCATATTGGCCGGGAAGCGGGGGTGCTAAAACTATGGCATGCATTGGTTTGTTACTCTGATTGTTGGTTGTCTGCTTGTCCACGCGCCCCGGACCTTGGACAGGCCGTTAGAATAAAACTACCAGAAAGACGTCATTAGGGGCGGCGGCTTTATGCTGATAACCAAGGGTCGCTAAGATTTTTCTCGGTCGGTGCTGAAAAAGATGCCCTCGGAGATCGCTGGCCGCCACTGGGGCGCGTTATCAGTGATCACTTTTCGTTAGAAAGCGATCTCCTGACCCCGTGTCGTAGGCGACACCGGCGGCGGTGAGCGTTATTGTCAGCGGATTGTCGCTGCGGGCCAGGCCCTTGCGCTTTAGGGCGGTCCAGACGGTTGGGTTGGAAAACCCGCTGGCTTCCTGAGCGGAGACAACGAATTGGCCGACGTGGACGTGATCGCCGTGCGTCTGGGGAATTCTCAACAGTTCCACATCACCTGTCGCCTCGTCCAATTTGACCGTGTTTGGGTCACGCGTCAGCACTTGAGCCAGAGCCAAGGTACGCAATTGAAGCTTGTTCAGTTTCAATGGGTTTTGTTTCGGTGGCATAGGGTCACTCCAGGGGAGTCGGGTGATATTGGCCGTCCGCGCCTAAGTACTCCTGGCCTTCGTTGCGATAAAAGCTGTCCACGCCGGCATCCGCTAGAACCTTCAGCATTTTTGGTGTTTGCAGGCCCATCGCATTGGCTCGAGCGATCACGTTATCTGCGCCCAGCGCATCGATCATCTCGAAAGGTCCGCGGCCCCAGGCGTACCCCCACTTCATGGCACGGTCGATATTGACCAGGTCATCGGCGATCTCGGGGATCAGGTCGGCGGCGTAGCAAAGCGTGCCGCCCATGATCCGCCAGGCGAAGTTTCCCGCTGCATCATCGGACAATAAGACGTCTAGGCCCGCGTGGGTGTCGTCCAGTTGGAACTTCTCGGAGGCCCGCCAATCACCGGCGGTCAGGTCATAAATCTCCGTCTTGCGCGAGCCGTCGTCTAACTTCTGCATGCGATAGAACCCCGCACCCGCCTTGCGCCCGATCTGTCCACGTTCCAACATCTCGTGTATTGGGCCCGGCAGCGCAATGAAATCCAAGCCCATATCGCCGTCCGGAAGATTGATGGCTAGATTCTTACCGACTAGTTCCATGACGTCGAGGCCAATTAAGTCGATGAGGCCATAGAGCCCCGTTGGCGGCAAGCCCATAGGGCCCGACATAAGCGCGTCAATCTGTTCCATGGTGAGGCCGTCGCTCAATGCCTCCTGGGCATAGTGGAGCCCGGTCATCATCCAAAAGCACCCAATGCGATTGCCGATAAAATTCACCGTGTCCTTGGCATAGACCACGCCTTTACCGAGCTGTCCGCCGGTAAATGCCGCCAGCGCGTCCATGACATCGGGCGTGGTTTCCTGCCCAGGAATCAACTCCAAAAGGCGCATGACCTTCACGGGATTGAAGAAGTGGGTGACGGCAATGTTCGTCTTCAGGCTGGTGGGCATGCCATCTGTGATATCACGGAGCGGGATGCCCGACGTATTGGTAGAGATCACCGAACCTTCCCGGCGCAGTGGTTCCAGTTTTTCGAACAGTGCGCGCTTGGTCGGCAGGTCTTCGACCACCGCCTCGCAAATCCAGTCGTAGTTGGCAACCTGGGCGAGGTCGTTGTCTATGGTCCCAAAGGTGATGTTTTTGGCCTTTTCGGGGTCTTCCACAGCCGGTGGCCGGCCATTGATGATCCGGTCCTTGGCTTTCTGAGCGGCCTCTTCGGAGACATCTAACAGCAGTACTTTGTGGTCCGTCTGCGCGCACAAACCGGCTATGCCGGTGCCCATTGTACCGCCACCGATGACGGCGACGGATTTGATTTGATGGGACATGTCATACCCTCTCTGGAACCTTTGATTTGCTGGCCTTGCGTAACCAGTGCGGACATGATTGTAAAGGTAT
>CAJWVP010000093.1 GCA_913048145.1 uncultured Rhodospirillaceae bacterium | reverse complement strand
AGGCCGACTGGAATGAATACGGGATGGATCGCGTTGCGTTTCTGGTGGCGACGAACCCCGACAGCGCGCCCGGCCCGATCAACAAGATTGCATCGGGGGGAGAGCTGGCGCGGTTCATGTTGGCGCTGAAAGCGGTACTTGCGGCGGCTGATCCCGTACCTACGCTTGTTTTTGATGAAGCGGACGCCGGGTTAGGCGGCGCCGTCGCGGCTGCCGTGGGGGACCGGTTGGCCCGATTGGCCGCGGGTTCGCAGGTGCTTGTTGTTACCCACTCCCCGCAGGTGGCGGCGAAGGGCGATCATCACTGGCGGGTCAGTAAATCTGAGATTGCTACCGTCGACCAAGCGAATGAGACGGTTTGGACGACAGTGGAGCCCTTGGATAATGCCTCTCGCCAAGATGAAATTGCACGTATGTTGGCGGGCGCCCACGTCACCGATGAGGCGCGCGCCGCCGCCGATCGGTTGTTAGCCGGAGGCAATTCGTGAGCGATGCAACTGTGCCGACGCCTGTCGCGGATTTAGAATCCGAAACCGCGGCCGCTGAATTGGCGTTTCTTTCGCAAGAGATCGCTAAGCATGATATCGCCTATCATCAAAATGATGCGCCAAAAATCTCCGACGATGACTACGATGCTCTCAGGCGGCGCAATGAGGACCTTGAGGCGCAGTTTCCCGAATTGGTTCGTGAAGACAGCCCGACAAAGAAAGTGGGTGCGGCCGTGCGGGAAGGGTTTTGCAAGATCACCCACGCGCGGCCAATGTTGTCCTTGGGAAATGCATTTTCCGACGACGATGTTTACGAATTCATGGACCGCGTTCGTCGGTTTCTCACGCTTGCGGAGGATGAGGTTCTGGAAATTGCCGCCGAACCGAAGATCGATGGTCTGTCATTGTCTATTCGCTATGAGCAAGGCCGGCTCGTTCACGCTGTAACCCGCGGTGACGGCGGTGTGGGTGAAGATGTGACTCGGAATGTCGAGACCATGGGCGACATTCCCCAGCAACTTCCCGGCTCGGTACCCGATGTCCTTGAGATTCGGGGCGAGGTCTACATGTCTAAACAGGATTTCGCCGATCTTAACGCTCGACAAGAAGCCACCGGACAGAAAACCTTCGCCAATCCCCGCAATGCAGCCGCCGGATCGCTGCGTCAGCTGGATCCGACGATTACCGCGGCCCGACCGCTACAGTTCTTCGGGTATGCGTGGGGCGAAGTGTCGGAAAGCCTCGGGGCAACGCTTTGGGAGGCGCGCAGTCGGATTGCCACATGGGGGTTTCAATTGAACGAACCGGCGGCCATTTGCCCGTCCGCTCGGGCGCTACTGGCCTATTACGTTGATATGACGTGCCGCCGCCCGGAGTTACCCTTCGATATCGATGGCATCGTCTACAAGGTGAACCGATTGGATTGGCAGGAGCGTCTGGGTTTTGTGAGCCGTGCGCCGCGCTGGGCCATTGCCCATAAGTTCCCGGCGGAAAAAGCTGAGACACGCCTCAATAAAATCACCATTCAGGTCGGCCGGACCGGCACGTTGACACCGGTGGCTAATTTGGAGCCCGTGACCGTTGGTGGGGTCTCCGTATCCCGCGCGACACTGCATAACGAAGACGAGATACAGCGTAAGGACGTCCGCGAGGGCGATTGGGTGATCATCCAGCGGGCTGGCGACGTGATTCCGCAATTAGTTGAGGCCGTGATGGCGAAGCGGGAGCCGTCCAGCGTGCCCTTCCAATTTCCGGAGGCCTGCCCAGAGTGCGGTCGTCCGGCGATCCGCAAAGAGGGTGAGGTAGCCCGCCGTTGCACCGGCGGACTTGTGTGTCCGGCCCAGGCCGTTGAGCGGTTAAAGCATTTTGTCTCCCGCGATGCCTTCGATATCGATGGCTTGGGCGGCATTCACATTGAAACGTTTTGGGAAGACGGATTGATTGCATCGCCGGCGGACATCTTTCGCCTTGCGGAAAGACGCGACGACCTGCTGGGCCGGGAAGGGTGGGGTGAGAAATCCATTGGTAATCTGGTAGATGCACTGCGGCAACGGGCATCCATCGAGATGTCGCGCTTCATCTTTGCGCTCGGCATCCGACAAGTTGGCGAAGCCACGGCGCGTTTGATGGCAAAGCAATATGGTGATATGGCGCAATGGACGGCCACCATGGTCGCGGCTCGCGATCGGGAATCGGACGCCTATCGGGACCTTGTTGATATCGATGGTGTGGGCGCCGGCGTCGCCGAAGAAATCATCGAGTTCTTCGCCGATCCTTATAACATCCGGGTTCTCGACGACCTTACTCGTTACGTGGACGTTGAGGCCTTTGAGACCGCGGACAATTCTGGATCTGCCATCGCCGACAAGACCGTGGTGTTTACAGGAAAGCTTGAAACCATTGGACGCAGCGAAGCCAAAGCCCGGGCAGAAGAACTCGGTGCGAAGGTTGGGGGATCAGTCTCCAAGAAAACTGACATTGTGGTGGCTGGGCCGGGTGCTGGCTCGAAATTGAAGAAAGCCGAGGAACTCGACCTGATTGTACTGTCCGAAGAAGAATGGTTGGCCCTTATCGACAACGACGATTAAGTCATCCCAAACACATATGTGGGATGGCCGATGTCCTAATTTGTATTTGAGCGCTTGTGGGGCCCTAAATGCAAAACAAGTATTTTGTTCGAGAAGTTAAAAATTTACGCAATGTCAGAGGTTTATGGACTTTAGTCGACTGACAGTAGCGCGGGATTTTAACATGCCATATTCTGCAATTGTGCATCCTTTGCTTGAATTGTGGTCTGCAAGGACGACGCAAGGTAACTGTGCTAATACATCGACTGTATCTTGGTATATTGTTCGGGAGTGACAATAGATATGGCACACCTAACGGACGTACATGTCGGAAGACGACTTCGCGAGGCGCGCTTGGCCAAGGGAATGACCCAAACCGGTCTCGCGATTGCTTTGGGGGTTAGTTTTCAGCAGGTGCAAAAATACGAGAAGGGGATCAACCGGATCGGTGCCAGCCGCTTGTGGGACATTTGCGAGGTCTTGGATGTGGCGGTCGTTTACTTCTTTGAAGGCCTGAGCCGCGGTGGCAAGGAAAATCTACAACCGGCACTCAGTTCGCGAGCAATAAAACTGGCGAAGGCAATTGATGAAATCCAGAATGATGATGTGAAAACGCATTTTCTTCGTCTTGTAAGGTCATACACAAAGTCCGCCTAATTTGGCTATAATCCATTTAGTATAAAATACATGGATACTTATCGTCCGAATATCCCACTCCCATTTTGGGAGTGGTGGTCAGACGATTTAGGTAATTAGCGTGGCGGCTCGTAATTCAACATGACCGCGCCCTCTTGGAATGAGGACGCGCGCCATGCAAATTTACAAAAGCCATTGACGTTGGCTGATGCATTTGTCCCGATTAAATGCAGCGCAGTTCTGAATAAGTTATGGGTTATTGACGTGCTTATTGATGAAATGAATGGAAGCCTGGGCGCCATAGTCCGAGATTTCGACCCAGAGGAGACTTCTGTGCGGGCAAGCTGGCAGTGTCTCCAGGAGGTCTTCCTAGATCGCCACGTCTTATGCCTCCGCGGTTGGCCGATCTCGCCCGAGGCTTTCATAATGTTTGCCCAATATTTTGGCGAACCGCAGGTGCAATTGCTAAGCGACTACCACCTGGAGGGGCATCCAGAGATCAGCGTGATTTCGAACTACAATAAGATTGGTGGAGAGGAACCGCATGTCCGCGCCACATATTGGCATACGGATGATTCGTACTTTGCGAGCCCGGCGAAGGCCACAGCGCTCTGTGCGCTGGCTCTTCCTAGCGTTGGTGGAGACACTGCTTTCATTGACTGCCATGCGGTCCTGGACGCCATGCCAGCGGACCTCCGGCATCGGATTGATGGCCGCAACGCGGTCCATAAATATTTGAGTCGACGCGGCAAAGCGCTGGTCGCGGTGCGCAATGATGCAGAAGTTGAGAAGACCCCTGACGTTAGCCATCCGTTGATTCGGACCCATCCTGAAACCGGCCGTCATGCGCTTTATATCAATCCCAACCGGATCGATCACATAGCGGGAATGCCCCTTGATGAGAGCGACGCCATCCTGGATGAAATTTATGCCTTTACCTTCCAGGCGAGCTTTCAATACAGACACCAATGGCAGGTCGGTGATATGCTAATATGGGATAACCGATGCACTATGCATCGCGCGACGACAAATTTTAATATCTCTGAACGGCGGGAATTCCTCCGGATTCTATTGAAGGGGGATGTTCCTGAATGACCGAAGCTAAGCCCGATAAAAAAATTGCTGTGATTGGGGCGGGGGCTTGCGGTCTCTGTGCCGCCAAGTATCTCACTGAGGCCGGGTTTAACGTGACGATCTTTGAGATTGGAACGCAGATTGGTGGTCTGTGGTGTTTTATGAATGATAACGGGCGGTCTTCGGCCTATCGGACGCTTCATATCAATACATCCCGGAGCGTGACGCGTTTCCAAGATTTAGATTTTGACACGGGGGTTCAGGCGTTTCCCGATCATGAAGACATGCACCGCTATCTGACTAAGTACGCCGAACATTTTGGTCTGGTGAAAAAGATACGTTTCCAAACTCGTGTCGTGGATATTCGTCCGGCATTTTATCCGTCAAAACGCGAGCAACCGATCTGGAAAGTAGTATTGGAGAACGGGACGGAGGAACTTTTTGACTCGGTCGTTGTCGCTACTGGGCACCTTACCCGCCCGCTTCATGTTCCTATGTTTCAGAATGACTTTGGTGGCCAGTATATGCACGGCCATGATTATAAGGCCCCAGAGCCGTTTGTGGGTAAACGGATCTGTGTGGTTGGTGTGGGGAATTCCGCCTGCGACATGGCAACTGATGTGTGCTCAACGGCGGAAGATTGCGTGTTGGTTGCACGGTCTGGCGTGCTGATTCTACCGAAACTATTTTGTGGAATTCCCTTTACCGACATCACGCGCAAGATCCAACAACCTTGGGTTCCGACATGGTTACGTCGGAAATTGACGGGATGGCTGAGCTATCTTGTACATGGGTCAATGACGAAACTGGGTTTCAAGCCGTCGAACCAGCGCGCTCATGTGACCTCTAACGGCACTATCGTCACCGATATCGCTTACAACCGGATCAAGGTGAAACAGGGGATCGAGCGCATAGATGGGCAAACCATTCATTTCGTGGACGGATCGTCTGGAGAATTCGATGTTCTGTTGGCGGCGACTGGATATCTGATTGATCTGCCCTTCATCTCCCGGGATATCGTGCCCCTTGAGGATAATCGACTGGAACTTTTCAAACGCATGGTTCAGCCTAATTGGCCGGGGCTGTATCTGATGGGCTTCTTTAATACGGATACCGCGCTCAACATGGTCTATGAGCATCAGGCCCGCTGGGTGCGGGATATTGAACTGGGAAAAGCGAAACTGCCGCCTATTGCCGCCATGGAAGCGGATATTGCTGCGAAACGACAGTGGGTGGAGACCTATTACAAGGCGTCGCTCAGACATACTATCGAAGAAGAACACGTTCTCTATATTGGTGAGCTGAAAAAATCCATGCGGCAGATGCGCCGTCTGTAAAATCTATGCCAAATTAGGTTGGTAAGCGTTCTTAGAGTGGCCATTTGCCGGGGCAGAGACGGCAATCCTCGCTAGCTGTTCCTGGGGTCATTGTGGATTAGCTTGTGACATCCGGAATACCATCGGTTTGCGTTAACAGACGCGACTGCCACTTGATATCGCTCTTCAGGTTGTCGGACGTAACGCCGTTGACTGGGATATTTCTCTTTGCCTCCAGCCGCTAACTCAAAACCGGGACTGTCAATCAAAAACTATTCATTTCAGGGCTGGAGGTGCCTAGCGCACATGTCCATAAAGTGTGCATGGGCCTTTTCGGCTGCCGCTTCGTTGTAGATATCGCGGAGTGGAAAACAGAACCCGTGTTCCGTTCCGAGATGTACATCCAGTGTGTAGTCAATGCCATATTCATCCAGGGCGGCCCTTAATGTCGGGATCACATAGGAGGGAACAGTGCCGTCGCTTTCGGCGAACCCGAAATACATTTCTCCTTTGATATCTTTGACCCCTAAATGCGGAGAATCATCCTGGGCAGTGACGATGCCAACCCCGTAAAGCGAAGCATTGGCAACGAATATATCCGGGAATGTCGCCGCTGCCGTCGTGACGATACGCCCGCTCATGCAGTACCCGATGCAGGCTTTGGGTCCAGCCTTGACTGCCGGATGTCCATCCATGTGGGCAAACAGGGCTCTAGTGTCATCCATGACCATTGCATTGGATAGATCTTTCAGGATTACCGTCCAGACCAGCCGGGCCCACCGATTGCGCTCTGGAAAGCGGATTGTGCCATATCGGTAAAACAAATCAGGGAGGATGACATAATAGCCGTCCGCGGCAATCCGCCTGGCCATATCGTAGAGTTCCTCCCGGATCGCCGGCGCGTCCATGTAGAAGACCACGGAAGGGAATGGTCCTTCGCCATTGGGCCAGCAGGTGAAGGTCGGCATAATGCCGTCATCCGTCTGAATATCCACGTGTTCTTCGTTCACTGCGTCCTCCATTGTGTATCGTGATTACTGGCTGAGAAGCTAGCGCATACCTGACCACCCGCCAACTCCCACAATCAGGAAAGACGAGCTTGTTTTACCAACCAGGGCGGCGGTGTACATTTTCAATCTATCGTCCATGTCCCCTAGCGGGACCAGACCGTAAAGGAAATAGAATGACGAAAATTGGCTTCATCGGCCTCGGGCGTATGGGCAAGTCTATGGCCCTGAACCTCGCGCGCAAGGGATTTCAACTGGCTGTCTACGACATCAATGACTCTCCCATGCAGGCTTTTACCGAGTTTAATACCTGCCGTCAGGCCTCTGACGTTAACGACGCGGTCAAGGATGCGGAAATCGCGATCACTGTATTGCCGGGCCCTTCGGAATTGGAGACCGTGGGTCTGGCGCCGGACGGTTTGATCGATAGCTTGCCCGACGGCGCGATCTTCATGGATCAATCCACCGTGCTGCCTGAAACGTCGGACCGCTTGGCCATGGCGACTCAAGCGCGCGGGTGTCATTTTGTCGACGCGCCGATTGGACGGTTGGCGTCCCACGCTGACGCTGGCGAATGCCTGTTCATGGTGGGCGCCGAGGATCAGGTGTTTGAACGGGTTAAGCCAGCATTGGAGGCGATGGGGACGACTGTTCTCCACTGTGGCAGACCGGGCACCGGCACTCGTTCGAAGTTGGTGAATAATTTTCTGGCCATCGCATCATGCCAGTTGAATGCCGAATGCATGGCCTTAATTCAAGCATTTGATTTGGACCTTGAAACGTCGTTGGAGGTTATCCACGGGACCTCCGCGACCAACGGTCAATTGAAGATGAATTACGCGACCAAAGTGCTGACTGGCGACGTAAAGCCTGGTTTTGCAATCAACCTCGCGCACAAAGATCTGTCGTTGATCATGGAGTCGGCGAATAAAAGCCAGGTGCCCATGCCCATGGCCGCTGTCGCCCGCGAGAGCCTCAGCCAGGCCCGGGCAGCGGGCTGGGGCGGTTTAGACTTCTCGGGCCTCGCTGACTTCTGGTGCGAGAAAGCGGGGTTGGAGAAGCCTCGGTTTAAGGATTGAGGCTATGTGGACCGCCAATGAAATTTACGCCATCGTCGCCGCTAAACAGCAGGACTTGGCATGGCGTAGAATGTTGTGGGCGTATTTGGTTCAATTCAACATGAGTTAGCAGGTATGGGATAACCTGTCTCAGCGCCTAGGAGCGTTATTGTCGACAAGGTCGTGGGCATGTGCGTTGGTGAACATGCAAACGCAGGCATTCCTATGCGGCTTGCTGCTAGCTTTTCAGGTGCTTTCTAACGCTTTCCGGGCCGAGAGGGTGGTTGACGTGTGGATAGATGGGGTGATGATGATCGTGCTCATCCCCATGATGGTGATTATGATTCATATCGAGCCGACACACGCCTGTACAAAAGTTGTTGCAAAGTTTGCATGCCGATACGTTTGACCCGGGCGCCTGGGCGCCCTGGCCCTCCACGTGATGGTGATGGCTATCCTGTGGAAGACCTATTTCCGCCTCGAAGCCCAAAATCTGCGCACGGTATTTACACATGTTGCAATCCATGGCGTTGTCGCCTGTGAGGATGCCGGTTATCCGGTTCGCCATGGTGGTCAACACCAGGGGGTGGTCATTGAGGTAATCGGCCTTGACGAATTGGGTATCCGTGTGGCGACCGGCAACCAGATCCGTAAAGCCGTAGATGCGGTCGATCAGGACGCCCGAAAACAGGAAGTAAGGGAATACGACGATCCGCTTGAAACCGAGCTTTACCACCTGCTCCAGGCAGGCTTCTACCAGCGGAAAGGTGACGCCCGAGTATCCAATTTCGTGCCAGCCCACATCGGTCAGGTCTTTTACCTGGCAGGCGACCTTGGCGATGTTCGAGTTGGCGTCCGGGTCGCTGGAGCCGCGACCGATGACGACCAGGCAGGTATCTTCGCGGCCAACCGCGACGCCTGACGCGTCAGCTCTTTCGATCGCTTCCTCAACTCGGGCAGCCGCCGCGGCGATCATGTTGTCATCTATACCAAGGTCGCGGCCGTAGCCGATTTCAAGGCCGTGATCGTCCGCATAGGCGTTCAACACTGACGGGATATCGTTCTTTGCGTGCATGGCTGCAAACAACATGCCTGGTGCCGCCAGAATGCGCTTGCAGCCCCGATCACGGAGTTTGTCCAGAGCGTCGCGAATCACCGGATTGGCGAACTCCAAATAGCCGAATTCAATTGGCCAGTTCGGAAGGTAGTTCGGTAGTTTACTGACGAAATTCGAAAATTGGTCGACGGCAGCCTGGCTCCTGGATCCGTGGCCGCAAATCAGGACGCCGATTTCGGAGGTCGCAGTGTCTTCAGATTTGTTAGACATGGTTGCTACTTCGGTTGTGAAAAATCCGCGGGGGGTAGGGTATTCCCCTCGTTGGTGATGTCAATTTGCATTATGGGTAAAAGGGAACTCAACACGATTGAGCGCATATGGTCATGCACGGTCGCTGTGAATTTTACGACGCAAAAAGCGCAGAAATATAATGCTTCTCGTGATTACCACGGCGTAAATCGGCGAAGTGGGTAAGTGAGACGGGCTAAAGGGGTTCACCTGGTTCGGCTCTTCCATTGCGAGTGCAGTAATGTTTCCGATTACACGTGGATCAACCTTATTTCCAGGGTTCTGGAGCTCGCGGGGTACTTTGGTCTATGATCTAGGAACGTGCGAAAAGGTTCGCTAACTGAGCATGGGAGTTGTCAGCGAAACATATACTGGACCGCTCGGCCGGTATATCGCAGGCCTAGCCGACGAGGAGATTCGTTTTGGCTAAGAGCCTATGGAACGTCGATACCATGACAGACGGTCAGCGCCAGTTCCGTAATATCGAATTCCTGTTTTACCTATGCCCTTCGGACTGGGAAGAGGTGACCTAGTCGGCATGACCTAGATGAAAAGTTCTCAGTGTAGCTTAACGTACTCGAAATCCAACGGTTGGCCGTGGATTCCCC
>CAJWVP010000092.1 GCA_913048145.1 uncultured Rhodospirillaceae bacterium | reverse complement strand
TAAACGCATTTGTGTGCGCTTCTCTAGACCGGGCGCCTGACCGTGTGCATATGATAGGTTTGGCGTCGTGGTCTTAGGGGGCTTAGCTAAGCGCTGCGTTCGCGGCTTAATACATTGCGATTGATCTTCGTTTTCTCTTCGGTCGGTAAGGTCAGGGGGGGCCGCTTGCTTTCCCATAAGGGGGGTCACATTATGCGTCACGTGAGCCCAAAGCGCCCGGTCTTCCGGTCTCAGGGGGCCGGATTGGCGCTTTGAATTACTCTTATTCTTACTCAGTTTTTTTTTCGTCATCGATCAATACAATATGCACGTTTTGAGGACCGTGGGCGCCATGTTGCATGGTTTGCTCGATATCTCCTGTCGCGGAAGGGCCGGTGACCATATTGACGGTCCGGGGCATAGCGGTAGGCTCGTGTTCTTGAACCGCACGGAGCTTTGTCCAAATCGCCTCATAGTGACCGTGCAAATCCTTTGTCGAGAGTACAGCGATATGCGTCAACGGCAGAAAATTCAAGGTCGTCGGGCTCTCTGGACCGGACCGGAAAACTACGGTCCCGGTTTCGGCAACCCCTGCGAAGGCCCGATTTACCCCGACAGTGTCGGTTTTTAAGACTGGGCCATCGTTCACTGTCAATGTGGGCTGGAGATCCCAGGGAACGTCGTTGAGCGCCGGCGCGATTCGGATTTCTGCCGGCAGGTTCTGGCTACTTAAATAGCGGGCGATTTCGGTAGGAAGGTCCATCTCTGATGAAATCCGGGCGACCGTCGCCGACACGGCCTCCGCTTCTTCGGTGAAACGAGAAATCTGAGCCTCTCGACCGCCGGCTCCACGGGTGGGGATCAGGTTAACCTTGTGCAACGCGATACGCGCAGCCGGCGCGTCCACGTGACGATCTGGATGGTCAAGGGCATGCTTCAGGGCGCCGAGAATAGCCTCACGATCACCGCTCATGGGCCCTGTCTCCGCAGCCACGCGCCGCTAGCGTCGCCACGCGCACCCTGATGCCATTGTGCGATGAAGGTGTCACCGTTGGGCGCCGGAAAGTCTCGCCCGCCGGTCCAGCCGCCGGCCATTGGCAGCCAAGCGAAACGACCGCGCCGGCGGCCCCAGGCCCCGAGCCCGGCAATGCCGAGGCCCACGGCCAGACGATACAGCCCAGGCCGGCGCGCCAAGGCCGCCCAAACGCGCAGTGCAACTCGCGCGAAGGAACCGGAGCGATTGGTTTCGAACTGCTTTTGGCGCCAGGACCGCAACATGCGCGGCAACGGGATGTGCATAGGACAAACGCTTTCACACTTTCCGCACAACGTCGAAGCGTTGGGCAAGTTCGACGCTTCCTCCAGACCAATCAGGCCCGGAACCAGGACAGCACCCATGGGCCCAGAATAGACCCAGCCGTAGGCATGCCCACCCACTGTCTGATAGACCGGACAATGATTAAGGCAGGCGCCGCATCGGATGCAGCGAAGCATCGCCTGAAACTCCGTCCCGATAAGCTTTGAGCGGCCGTTGTCCAGTAAAACCACATGGTATTCTTCCGGACCGTCCGTATCCGCCTCACGCCGCGGACCCGTACAGAAGGTAGTATATACGGACATTTCCTGGCCTGTCGCCGAACGCGCGAGAACCCGCAGAATGGTCGCCGCATCCTCCAGGGTAGGAACGATCTTCTCCAGACTGGCAATTACGATGTGGACTTTAGGCAGGGAATAGGTGAGGTCGGCGTTCCCTTCATTGGTGACCAAGACATTTGAGCCAGTTTCAGCGATCAACATGTTGGCGCCCGTGAGGCCCACGTCCGCACCAATGAACTTGTCGCGCAACTGAGCTCTGGCTTCTTCCAAAAGCTTGCGCGGCTCATCCAATGCACGCGTGGGATCCAGGCCTTCGTGACGGGCCATGAATGTATCGGCGACCTGATCCATAGTAAGATGCACGGCCGGCGCGATAATGTGGCTGGGCGGTTCATCGCGGAGCTGGATGATGTATTCGCCAAGGTCCGTCTCTACCGGTGTGATGTCTTTGGATTCAAGGTGGCCATTGATGGCGATCTCTTCGCCAATCATAGATTTGCTTTTGGTCACCGTCTTGGCGCCAGCGGCCTTACAGATCTCCGTGATCTTGGCTCGGGCCGCGTCGGCATCAGCACACCAATGGACCTGGCCACCGGCCGACATCACCTCAGCCTCATAGCGCTCCAGATAGATGTCCAGGTGTTCCAAGACGTGATCCTTGATGGCGCGCGCCTCATCGCGGAGCGCCTCGAATTCAGGAAGGCGAGCGGCGGCCTGCGAGCGGCGCGCTGGAAACCCGCTGGACAGCTTGGCCAGGGCACTCTGTAAATTGCGATTATTTATGGCGCCCCGGGCGTTGCCCCTGAATTGCCGGATTTGTGGGTCCATCAGACGTCTTCCACGCTATCCGGGTCGGCGATGGCCGCGTGATCATGCATGTCCGCCAGAATTTCCGCCACATGTCGGACCTCAACTGAACTGCCTTGGCGTTTCAGCTTGCCGGCAATATTCATGAGGCAACCCAAATCCCCACCCAACACCATATCGGCGTCGGTTTCTTGGATATCCGCGACTTTGCGTCCAACGATCTCGTTGGAGATGTCGCCATATTTCACACAAAACAAGCCACCGAAACCGCAGCAGGCCTCAGCCTCAGCGCCCTCTGATATAATTAATCCACTAACATTCTCTAGCAGGGCGCGAGGTTGGTTCTTAATTCCTAGCTCCCGAAGTCCGGAGCAGGAGTCATGATAGGTCACTGAATTACACCAATTTGCACTCACGTTTTTGAACTTCACGACGTCAACGAGAAATTCGGTTAGCTCGTAGGTCTTCTTTGATAAGTCTTCTGCGCGCGGCTCCCATATCGGGTCGTTGGCAAACATTTCAGGATAGTGTTTTTTCAAAGTGCCGGCGCAGGATCCAGATGGCACCACCACATAATCGAACGACATAAACATGTTGATCACCTGACACGCAATGGCAGTGGCCGATTCGTTATCTCCTGAATTGTAGGCCGGTTGCCCACAACAAGTCTGCGCTGCTGGCACCGAAACCCGGCATCCTGCCCGCTCTAAAAGCCGCACGGTTGCGAAGCCCACAGCGGGACGCATCAGGTCTACCAAACAAGTCGCGAAAACCCCGACGCGTGGGCCATCCTGTGATCCGGTCTCTCGTTCCATTATGCCCCCTCAAGACGGCGGATTGGTCACGGCGGTGCGCGGCAGCAGCATATACAGGCGGCCGCGGCCTTTCATTGTGCCGGCCTTGCCGCCGGCTGCGTTGCCGTGGCCCCAAAAATAATCCGCCCGGACCGCCCCTTTGATCGCGCTGCCAGTGTCCTGCGCAACGCCCAGTCGGCGCAACGGCACTGCTGGGCGCGCCCCCGGATCCGTCGTGTCCATCCAGACCGGTACACCCAGCGGCCAATATTTTCTGTCGACCGCAATACTTCGGCGCGGCGTCAAGACCACCCCCTGCGCGCCAATGGGGCCTTCGCCTTTTATGACGCGAAAAAAGACAAACGACTTATTTTTTCGCATCAGCGCCTGTGCCGCCACAGGATTTTCCTCCATCCATGCGCGAATGGAGGGCATGGTCACATCTTCCAACGGCATCACGCCGGCAGCGACCAACTCTCGCCCTACCGCCGTGTACCTTCTCCCATTGCGACCGGCGTAACCAATGCGCACGTGTGTTCCGTCCGGCAAGGTCACCCGTCCGGACCCTTGAATGTGGAGAAAGAAGGAATCAATCGCACTGTCAACCCAGACAATCTCCAGCTGCCGGCCGCGAAGGGCGCCCTGCTCGATTTCCGCTCGGGAATAATAGGGAATGTAGCGGCTGTCATCCATTCGACCCGCAATCCGCTCGCCCTTCCATTTGTCATCAAAGCTTCCAAGGTCCGAGGAAATAAGATCTTTCGGTAAGGCATACAGAGGAAAACGATACCGCGCATCCGCCGTCCACGAACCGCGCAAGTCCGGCTCGTAATACCCAGTGATCAGACCCGTGTTGCCTTGATTATGGGATACCCGATAGGCCACGAACCGGGTTTCAAAAAAATACCGGGCTTCGGTTTCGTTGCCCGGCCGGATCACATTCGCGTCATCACAAATGCGAATCCACTGGGACAACCGCCCCATCTCCGCCCGGGAACCCATGGCCCTGTTCGGCGGTTGCTTGCGCAATCGCAAACAACTTCGCAGAAAAACCGGCAGGACTTCACTATGTCGATCCGCCCTCCAACCTGGAATATCTTTAAAGGCCACCGGAAAAATGGAAAAGCCGTCCTGTACCGGTGGGGTAGGCCCGCGGGGGATGCCCACAGATGCTTCTTGGGGCCCCAGAATATTGAGTGCTACAGGAAAGTTCCCACAGGCGGTCAACGCAAGACCGCCGACCAAAATGAAAATCCGGCGGATGGCCAAACCCCTGGACGCTGTGTCAATCAAGGCTGCGCGTCACCACCAAATTCCAGTTGGGGTCACGCGAGCCGGTATCACGGGCAAAGGTCCAGAAATCGACTACATCAGCCACCTGATTGGGGTTGCCTTCGATCACATGTCCCTCGCTGTCGCGCAGCACATGGACCTGTTCGGAGAGGTACTTGATCGTGACGTGAGCGTGCGGTCCATCCATGTAGGCTTCGACAATATCAGCCGAGCGGATACCGACCAGCGTCTCTTCCATTTCGTAGCCCGCGGCCTCGCGGTCATCAATCGCCGAGCGAAAATTGTCATAGACCTCCAGACCCAGTAAATTTTCCAAGGTTTCACGGTCACCGGAAGCATAGGCACCAAGAATCATTTCAAAAGCAACCCGGGCTCCAACGAGAAAGTCTTCCGCGTTGAAGCCGGGATCCGCGGCGAGAAGATCGGCGATGCCCTCCATCAGCACCTCATCGGCAAGAACCTCTTCGGTGAGGCCCGAATCCGCGGCCACTGGTTTGGGCTCTTCATTCACTTCCGGGCCGTGGCTGGGAAGCTGAACAACGTTGTCGTCGGGTCGCTCTTCGCGCGGGTCCGCCTTGACCGGATCCTGATACCCACCTTCATGGCCATCGCGGCGCCCCAGTACGCCGCGGAGACGAAGGATAAGGAATGCCGCGATCATCGCGAACAAAATGATGTCGATGAATTGAAATCCGTTGCCCATCGCCGTCGCTCGGCTCCTTTGGCGTTTTGTCGGGGACCGATATCGATCCTCAAGTTACGAAATCGCGATACCCACCATTGTCAGGTTAACCGTTTCAGACAGGCGGGTCCACATGCGGTTCATCTAGCCGTTGGATCGCCCTCGACAGAACCGGACAATAAACTTACACCTTAGATAAGCGCCCCAAGCCTAAAGGACAAGCATGCTGCCCTGGATTCTTGCCGCCTTTATTGCCGTGCCCATCGCCGAGATCGCTGTATTCCTCGAGGTCAGCAGCCAATGGGGCCTGTGGCCAGCCATTGGGGCCATCTTCACGACGGCCGTCGCCGGGTCTATTCTGATCCGTCACCAAGGCGTTGCGGTGTTGCGAGGGTTGCGAGACGAGTTGGACGCCGGGCGGTTTCCGGCCCGCCAAGTTTTCGATGGGTTGTGCTTGTTGATCTCTGGTCTTTTATTGTTATTGCCCGGTTTTATTAGTGACGCCGTTGGGTTCACATTATTGGTTCCGGTAATCCGACATTTTTTGATTTCCAACCTCGCCAACCGAATTCAGACGCACACTTCAGGAATGGGCGACGCAACCGCCCATCCCGAAGTAGAAACCATCAATGGCGAGTTTGCCGACATCACGGATCACCCCTCGCCGAAGTCTGGATTAGACCCGCTGCTGCCCCCTTGACGCTGAGCGATACCCGGTCCCCTGCCGGCGTCTTTCAGAGTTGTCGTCGTGGGCCATCTATGCTAGCCAGAGCGCCCCCAAATACGGAGAGTTTCCATGGCCGAAGAGTTGTCTCCCGCCGAGGATAGCGCACAGCCCAAAGAGGCTGTCCCACCCATCAGCGTCAATGCCCAGTACACCAAAGATCTGTCTTTCGAAGCGCCAACGGCGCCAAGGATTTTCGCGGCGATGCAGCAGGAAGACCCAGATGTGAAGATTGGCGTAAACGTCGACTTCATGGAGTTCGAGGACAATATATTCGAAGTGGTCTTAAAGATAGAGGCAACCTGCACCGTGGGCGCCGAAACGGCGTTTATGCTGGAGCTAGAATACGGCGGGCTATTCACCGTCAATGTCGAGGACGAGGTCAGAGGTGCGGTTCTATTGATTGAGTGCCCGCGCCTTCTGTTTCCCTTCGCCCGAAACATTCTCGCTGATGTGTCACGCGACGGCGGCTTTCCGCCGCTCATGCTAGGTCCCTTGGATTTTGCGGGAATGTACCAACAACAACTGGCCGAACAGAACCAGGCTGAGAGCGTAGGCCCCGACTAGTTCGTGATGGATCGCAGGGCGCGGTGTCGCCGCCGCTCCTATTTCGACCAGACAGCGTCAGAAATTTTCTTTTTAAAAGCCTCGTGGGCCGCCAGTTCATCGGAACTTGCCACATGTGGACGAGACAGTCGGTCCGCCTTTGTGGCGGCAATCTCAGTTTCCGCAACAACGTGCTGGCCACCGAGGGATAGGCCGCGTTGTCGCCCACCAATAAGTTCAAGATAGACGTCCGCTAACAGGCGCGCGTCGAGCAGGGCGCCGTGAAGCTGACGGTTTGAGTTATCGATCTGAAATCGTTTGCACAGGGCGTCCAGACTGGCGGGCGCGCCAGGAAATTTCTGTCGGGCCAAACTGACGGTATCTGTTGCCCGATCCATAGCCAAGGGCCCCAACCCTAACGCCTCGAGTTCCCAGTTCAAGAAATTCATATCGAATTCGGCATTATGAATGACGAAGCGGGCATCACCAACAAAGTCCAGGAAATCATCTGCAATATCAGCAAAGACCGGCTTTTTAGAAAGAAAGTCCTCCGATAGGCCATGGATGGAAAATGCCTTTTCGGGCATGTCTCGCTCTGGGTTAATGTATTGGTGATACATCTCACCAGTGGCCACCTGGTTGACCATTTCCACACAACCAATTTCAACTACCTTGTGGCCAGATTTTGGGCTTAGGCCCGTAGTTTCCGTGTCGAGGACAATCTCACGCATCATTGTTGCCTTTACCTTCGCCAGGAAATTAGAAATTGGCGGTCATTTGGCCTGTCGGCCAGCCACCCAGGGTGGCCAATGCCTGGCAGGCCATGCGGAAACTTCGATTATGATTTTACGAATTGTCCGCAAACTCTCAAGTCGCCCAAGGCCGGTTGGCACAATAAAATCACTGCGGCGGCGCTTTTCCGCATCGGGCATCTGCTTGGCTAAAATTTGATCCAGGAGATCGCAGTCCATACCCGGTCGGACCAGCACCCGGCGTGCCTGCACGAAGTCCGGGGCTGAGACCGTCACCACCGCGTCACAGGCGGCATCGCCGCCGGTTTCAAACAACAGGGGCACATCCAAGACAATCAGCGAGACGCGGCGGCGGGACGCGTCTTTGATAAACTGGCGTTTGTGGTCAGCCACCATTGGATGGAGAATGCCCTCCAGGTGCCGTAGTTGATCCACATTGCCAAAGACCCTGGCGCCGAGCTTCTTTCGATCGATGGCGCCCCCAGCTTCAACCCCGGGAAACGCCGCCGACACCGGCGACACCGCTGCGCCGCCAGCGCTCATAAGTCCGTGCACCGCCGCATCAGCATCGTGGACCGGCACGCCGAAACGCCGGAAGTCATGCGCGGCGGTAGTCTTGCCCATTCCAATAGATCCAGTTAGCCCCATGATTAGCACGGCATTCCTCCATTATCGTCGCTATTCATGCAGCAACAATTCCACGGACGCGCAGGAACGTCAGCAGGGGCAAAAGCGGAAGACCCAGGATCGAGAAGAAGTCCCCATCTGTGCGATCAAAAAGTTGCGCGCCCATTCCTTCCAGCTGATAGCCGCCCACGGATTCGCAGGCGGCATCTCCCGCGTCGTTGATATAGGCCTCGATGAAAACTTCACTGAGCGGCCGCATGACCATGGTGATGGCGTCTTGGTGCTCCCAAACAACCGTGCCGCCCTGCACGACGACTGACGCATTGACCAGTTCGTGGGCACGCCCCGACAATTGCATTAAGTGAGCTCGCACTCCGTCGCGCCCCACCGGCTTATCGAACCACTCCTTTCCACAGGTCAAAACCTGATCGGCACCCAATACAAGATCATCGGGGTGATCTTTGCTAACATCATTAGCCTTGGCCCGGGCCAAGGCCATGGTCGTTTCCGCCGGGCCCAGTTTTTGTTCTTTGCAATCGGCTTTAATCGGCGCCTCATCCACATGAGAAGCCACCGCTTGATAGGGCACGCGCGCGCATTCAAGAAGGCGGCGGCGTACAGCACTACTAGACGCAAGGATAAACGAACCAGCCATCCTTCAGAGATGGGTATCCAAACGATCTTGGTACAATTGAAAAATTGTTGCCGCCGTTTCCTCGATGGATTTTCGACTAACGTTTATAACCGGCCATTCATGTTTCGAAAACAATCTCCGGGCCTCATTAATTTCCTGAGACACCATTTCTAGGTTTACATAGTCCGTGTTTTCGTCCTGATCCAAGAGGCGTAAACGTTGGCGGCGAATTTCTACCAAGCGTTTAGGATCCTTTGTTAACCCTACGATCAAAGGTCTATCAATTTCGAAAACTTCCTTTGGAATAGGACATCCAGGCACAATGGGAACATTCGCGGTTTTGATTCCGCGGTTAGCTAGGTAGATACATGTTGGCGTCTTAGACGTTCGGGAGACACCTAAAAGAACGACATCTGCCTCATCCAGATCCCAGGTAGATTGCCCGTCATCATGAATCAACGCGAACTGCATGGCCTCAATTCGGCTAAAGTATTCCGCGTTCATTACGTGTTGCGAGCCGGGTCGCGCATGGCCTTTAGTTCCAAGATATTGACCAAGCGCACCAATTATTGGGTCAAGAACCGAAATACATGGAATTTGAAGTGTCGCGCACCCTTCTTCCAACAGGCGCCGAATTTGCTGATCCACCATCGTATAGATCACAACACCACCTTCCTCCTCCAAGACAGCAAGAATCTCCTGAACCTTTTCCTCAGTTCGAACCAGTGACCAAAGATGTTCGTCTGGCTCTACATGATCAAATTGCACGAGACATGCACGACCTACTAGCGTTACGGTTTCGCCAGTTGAATCAGAAACGAGATGTATGGGAATGCCTGTCATAAATTATTCACATTGGCCTGTGGGCGATCGGTATACGAAATGCGAATATCTCGACTGTTTTCGTTTTTCCCGGATTTGATACCCAAAGTGTGTATTTTAAATTCATTATTTTACCCCGGTGGATATCTATCCGGAAGTTTGGTAACGAACAACCCTCATCGTAATGATGATCATATAATCAATAGAAAGCCATTTCAGACAATGTGAACAAATATGCGATGTAAATCATCATATTGTAATGTTATATCTTAGTTAGTCATAGATTATACCTATGTTTTCCCCAATGAACCAAACTATGGATTGAATTGTCGATAAACTGGATACGATAAATAATCCCCTTTAATTGACTTACTACAACA
>CAJWVP010000091.1 GCA_913048145.1 uncultured Rhodospirillaceae bacterium | reverse complement strand
TGAGGGCGTTATTTGTCGAAAGGCGGCGTTTCGCCGGCTGGCAATGGGACCTCAAACGTGTTCAGGATACCGGAAATCACGCCATAATATCCGGCTAAGATGACCAATTCGACAATGCCTTCGTCACCCAATTCCGCGTGAGCGACGGCATAGGCGGCATCGCTGACCTGCTGGATTTCCATCAATTCACGGACAAAGGTATGGATTGCAGTCAGGTCCGAAGCATCACCCGGCAGCGGCGCTTGATCGTAAATGGCTTGGATCAGATCCGGGGCTACACCAACGCCTTCGGCAATCCGTGCGTGCGCCCACCATTCGTATTGGGCCCGCCAGTGTCTGCCTACAGTAAGGATAGCGACCTCGCGTTGAGCGTCGTTAAGGGTACCTTCAAATCGCAAGAGCTCGCCCAATCTCTGGACCACCGCACCGGCGGCCGGGTGGTGCAGCATGGCATTGAAGGGACCACGCATAGCACCGTCAGAATCTAAGAAAGCATCTAAGGACCGGCCGGTGCTTCGTTTTCCACCCGTGATCGTTTCAAACAGAGCCCGTTGGTCGTTATTTAGATTGTTGACGAGCAGGCCGGGTAGTCGGGGCATGGTGGACCTCTTGGTGTGTAATGACGCTGGAAATTAAGAGAAAGATCGGTACAGAACAATCAATCCTTCATAAACTCTATAAAGTTGACGTTTACGTAAACGTTAATTAGCATAACTTGTTATTTTAAGGTTTATTTCGGGAGAGAGAGGTATCGGTTGCGGAGCGTCACGACTAAAGTCCAAACGAGCAAGGTCGCCGCCAAAATCGAACACCCGGCAGTCTACGTAGATACGACAAACGGGCGTGCCAGGAGATTTCCTGCGGAGATCCTGGGTAAAGTTCGTGCCTATTTAGGAAATCGGGCAACATGAAACTGCAACCGGTTAATCTCGACTATAAGTCCATGGTCCGAGAGAGTTTTGCAAAACAAGGCCTGATGGACCATATCGGCGCGGAACTTATAACGGTACGGCCGGGCTTTTCGGAGATCCGCTTGCCTTACTGCAATGACGTTTCGCAACAGCACGGTTTGTTCCATGGAGGCGTTACCGCGTCGATACTAGATACCGCCGGCGGCTACGCAGGCCTCTCCCTGTTTGAAGCCGATGAGGGCATCCTAACCGTGGAGTTCAAGATCAACTTGATCGCGCCAGCCATGGGCGACGAACTGATAGCGAGGGGCGAGGTCGTCAAGCCCGGCAAGTCCCTTACCGTGACGCGCGGGGAGGCTATTGTCGTCAAGAACGGGATAAAAACGGCCTGTGCTGTTATGCAACAAACCCTCATGCGGATCGTTGATCGACCCGATGTCGCGGGATGAGTTGGCCGCTCCGATGTAAGCGGCTAATCTGACAGCAATCTTACTCAGGGACCTCATCATGATACCTAACGCCACTACCAGCCTTGATTTTGGCCTCGGTGAAACCGCTGACATGATGCGTGAATCCGTGCGCAGCTTTGCCGACAGTCAGATTATACCACTGGCTGCTGAGACTGATGAAAACAACGAGTTTCCCATGCAGCTATGGCCGCAGATGGGAACATTAGGTGTTCTCGGGATCACTGTTGAGGAGGAATATGGAGGCGCAGGCATGGGTTATCTGGAACATTGCGTCGCCATGGAAGAAATAAGTCGGGCGTCTGCCTCCGTTGGGCTTTCTTACGGCGCGCATTCCAACCTGTGCGTCAATCAGATCCGTCGTAACGGCAACGCCGAACAGAAAAGACGATATCTGCCGAAGCTGATCAGTGGCGAACATGTGGGCGCGTTAGCGATGAGCGAGCCGGGTGCCGGGTCCGATGTCGTTTCCATGCGCCTGAAGGCGGAAAAGAGAGGCGATCTTTATATTCTTAACGGTAGCAAGATGTGGATCACCAACGGCCCCGATGCCGATACCCTGGTAATCTACGCCAAGACCAACCGAAATGACGGGCCCAGGGGCATAACTGCATTCCTGGTGGAAAAGAGCTTCAAGGGTTTCTCCACCGCACAAAAGCTAGACAAGCTCGGCATGCGCGGCTCCAACACCTGTGAACTGGTATTCAAGGATTGTGAAGTCCCGGAGGAGAATGTACTCGGCGAAATGGGCAAAGGCGTCAATATCCTTATGAGCGGGCTCGACTTCGAACGCGCGGTGTTGGCCGCTGGGCCCACGGGCATTATGCAGGCCTGCATGGACGTGGTCATACCTTACGTGCGTGAGCGCATGCAGTTCGGCGAGAGCATCGGTTCCTTTCAGCTGATGCAAGGTAAGCTGGCCGACATGTATACCACCATGAACGCCACCAAGGCCTACGTTTATGCAGTTGCGAGAGCCTGTGACCGAGGTCAAACGACCCGCAAGGATGCGGCTGGCGCGATACTCTATGCTGCGGAAAAAGCTACCTGGATGGCGCTGGAGGCAATCCAGTGCCTGGGCGGCAATGGTTACATCAACGAATATTCCACCGGACGCTTACTTCGCGATGCTAAACTCTATGAAATCGGCGCCGGGACATCAGAAATCCGCCGCTGGCTTATTGGGCGGGAACTGTTCGATGAGACAGCCTAGGACCACGTAACGATGACGGGCGATAATCCTATTTTCATTGACCAATTCGGAACCGGTAGCGGTTCGCATGGCGTCAAAGGCCTGAAAGGGCCAATGAATGGAGAGCCAATGTGGAAGCTAGCCTGGCGGGGGCACGTCCCCTTGTGGAGAGCGTTCTGGGTTTATTTCGTCATGGGCCACGGCGTCATTCTAGGCCTTGGATGCGGCGTGCTCGTGTTAAGTCTGTTAGCCGGCTTTATCGTCAATCCATCGTCCTCGACGTCCGGTATGGCGGGGTTGGCGTTGAGTGGCACTATGATAAGCTTGGTTTTTCTGGTCTTCGCCGTTTGGGCCGTTGTTACAGTTTGGCGCTGTGCGAACAATTGTACCGTACAAATACGGGGCACCTATGCTCGGGCTCTCATGATTGGCTATGTGACCTCGCTGGCTTTACCCATAGTCAAGTACGTAATTGGATAGAGTACAATATGGCAAACGACCGTTTGAAAATACCCGCCTTTAATTCGATGGCCATCGACGCCCACCTTGGCATCAACTGTCCGCAGTTTTATTTCGAAATTGGCAAAGAGCCTTTCAAACATATACTTGGTGACGTGGTCGACGTAACAAACTTCGACGTCAACCTATTGCACCTGAGACCCGGACAAGGGTCATCCCAAGGCCTTCGGCATGCCATTCCATAATTCTCAGATGCTTTAATGATTTTCCGATACTAGGGAGACCTCACATGCAAGAAGATCCTATTGTCATTGTCGGTGCCGCCCGTACCCCCATGGGGGGCTTCCAAGGCAGCCTGACCCCGTTATCCGCGCCAGAACTCGGAGGCTACGCCATTCAAGGGGCAGTTGAACGGGCCGGTGTCGCGCCTGAGGATGTCCAGGACCTGATTATGGGCCTATGCCTGTTCGCCGGCGTCAAGCAGGCGCCAGCGCGCCAAGCCGCGCACCTGGCTGGTATTCCGTGGGGCGCGGGTGCGACCACGATCTCGAAAATGTGTGGTTCAGCCATGAAGGCGACCATGCTCGCCCATGACAACATACTTGCTGGTTCACACGACATCATGGTCGCCGGAGGCATGGAGAGCATGACCAATGCGCCCTATATCCTTCCGAAAGCGCGTGGCGGTTACCGCCTTGGTAACGGCGACACGGTCCGCGATCACATGTTCATGGATGGCCTGGAGGACGCCTACGACGAAGGCCGCCTCATGGGAACCTTTGCCGAGGACACGGCCGAGCATTATCAGTTCACCCGCGAGGCGCAGGATAACTATGCCATTGAAAGCCTAACCCGGGCCAAAAAGGCAGTCGAGGACGGTAGCTTCGACGACGAAGTCGTGCCCGTTACCGTAAAAACGCGGAAAGGTGAAACGATGGTCACCAGCGACGAACAACCATTCAACGCAAACATCGAGAAAATCCCCCAACTCAAGCCTGCCTTCCGCAAGGATGGCACAGTGACACCGGCTAACTCATCCTCCATTTCCGACGGCGCCGCGGCGCTGGTACTAATGAAGCGTTCGGAAGCAGAGAAGCGCGGCCTTACGCCGAAGGCATTGATCCATGCCCATTCTACCCATTCTCAAGAACCCAATTGGTTCACTACGGCACCGATTGGGGCGGTGAAGAAAGTCCTGGAGAAGACCGGTTGGAGCAAGGAAGAGGTCGATCTATTCGAGGTCAATGAGGCCTTCGCCGTAGTTGCCATGGCGGCCATGCGGGACTTGGATATCCCGCACGATAAAATTAACGTGCACGGTGGCGCTTGCGCGCTCGGCCATCCGGTGGGCGCATCCGGGGCGCGGATAATCGTCACGCTCATGTCGGCTCTGGAAAAGTATGATCTAAACAAGGGCGTCGCCAGCCTCTGTATCGGTGGCGGCGAGGCCACGGCCGTCTCGATCGAGCGGCTGAACTAAGCGCCAATGTTGTGCAGCGGCTGATCTCCTTCGGATTCGACATGGAAACCCCTTCGATTATTCCTGCCCCCTCGTTGACGGCGAATGGATGTTCGTATTGGGCATCACGGGTTTCGATTATGCCACCGGCGTTATTTTCGACAAACCGACGGAACAGAGGTTCCAGACGTTTTGCCACATCGAAGCCGCACAGGTCGAAGCGGATGCAACCCTCTCGAACGTCGTCCGCGCGCCCTATATCGCCACAAATTTAGAGCAATTGGAGACCATTGCCGAATTCGTCGGTAAAAACTCTCAAAAGACACGACCGCCCACTAAAGCGATCATCTCCAATTACGTCGATCTGCGGATGGAAACCGAGATTGAAAGCACCGCCCGAAAACAAAGGGAGACCTGAAAATGCCCACCGTTTTCATAACCGGCGCCAATCGCGGCATCGGTCTGGAGTTCGCCCGCCAGTACGGGACCGATGGTTGGACCGTCATCGCTACCTGCCGAAATCCCATCGCGCCAGGGCAGTTGGCAACCATTCCCGGCGACATCCAAGTCCACGGGCTGGACGTCAATGTTCACGAGCAGGTCGACCGCCTGGGTCAAGACCTGGACGACATCGCCATTGACGTTCTGATAAACAACGCGGGAATTTTTGGCCCACGCGGCATGAGCGCTGAGAACATGGATTACACCAAGTGGGAACAGGTGTTGCGCACCAACACTCTATCGCCGTTGAAGGTCGCGACGACGTTCGCCAAGAACTTAGCGGCAGGCCAGCAAAAGAAGCTGGTGACGATCTCCTCCATGATGGGATCCATCACGCAAGGAAATCGAGGCTCGGATTACATATACCGCTCCTCGAAGGCAGCGGTAAACATGGTAATGCGAAACTTCTCCGCCGACGTGCTCGGCCGGAATTTGATCGTTGCGAATTTCCATCCGGGCTGGGTGCAAACAGACATGGGCGGTTCGGGCGCGGCTATCACGCCTACCGAGAGCGTGATCGGCCTGCGCAAATGCATCGCCGGCCTGACTAAGGAAGACACCGGCAAGTACTTTAATTACGACGGCAACCCGATCGCCTGGTAGGAAGCATATGCAGCTCAACGAAGAACATATATTGATCCAGGATACGGCGCGTAAATTTGCCGCCAACCGTTTGGCGCCCAATGCCGAGGAATGGGACCGCAACGCTTATTTCCCCCGCGATGCCATTCGCGACATGGGAGACCTGGGACTCATGGGCATCCTAGTGCCTGAGGAGTTTGGCGGCGCGAATGCCGATTTCATTTCCTACGTAGTTGCCTTGAGCGAAATTTCCGGTGGTGACGGCGGCACGTCGGTCACCATGGCAGTACAGGCCGTTGCCGAAACCTGCATAATGAGCTTCGGCACTGAGGCACAAAAAGCCGAGTATTTGCCGAAATTAGCACGGGCCGAGATTTTGGGCGCCTTCATGCTCACCGAGCCACATACAGGGTCAGATGCTGGGTCCATCCGCTGCCGGGCGGAGAAGTTGGGCAATCAGTATGTGTTGAACGGCAGCAAACAGTTTATCACCACCGGCTCAAACGCCGATATCGCCATCACCTTCGCAATGACCAACCCTGCAAAGGGTTCACGCGGCATGTCGGCGTTCATCGTGCCTACGGACACCCAGGGTTATCAGGTGGCGCGCCTGGAACACAAGCTGGGACAGAAGAGCAATGACACGGCACAGATTATCCTAGAAGAGGTAAAGATCGGCCCGGAAATGCTGTTGGGCGAAGAGGGAGAGGGCTACAAGATCGCACTTTCTAACCTTGAGAGCGGACGCATCGGCATCGCAGCTCAGTCCGTAGGCTTTGCCCGCGCCGCCTATAACGCCGCGAAAGCTTATGCGAAAGACCGACAGACCTTCGGCAAAGCTATCTACGATCACCAGGCCGTGGCCTTCAAACTCGCGGACATGGCCACTGAGATTGAAGCAGCGTCGTTAATGACCCTCAACGCAGCCCGTTTGAAGGTGGAAGGGAAGCCCTGTCTCAAGGAAGCCTCCATGGCTAAGCTGTTCGCCTCCGAAATGGCCGAACGGGTCTGCTCAGCCGCCATTCAGGTTCATGGGGGCTATGGGTATCTGTCCGACTTCCCAGTCGAACGTCTCTATCGTGACGCCCGGCTCTGCCAAATTTACGAGGGCACCAGCGAGATCCAGAAACTGGTCATAGCCCGCGCCATTCGGGAGGAAAATTGATGGCTGATCCAGTGAACTTCTATTTCGATTTTTCGTCGCCTTATTCCTATTTTGCAGCCCAGAAAATAGATAGCACGGTCGAGGCCTGCGGGCGCACCGTGCGATGGAAACCCTTTCTCTTGGGCGCTCTTTTCAAGATCACCGGTTCGCAGCCGCTAACCACAATACCCTTCAAAGGCGACTATTGCTTACATGATTGGGAACGCCTCGGCCAAATGACAAACACGCCCTGGATTATGCCCGATCCATTTCCAATACCGACACAAGCCGCTGGCCGCGCCTTTTATTGGCTTGATGAACAAGATCCGAACCAGGCAAAAGCCTTTGCGCTGGCAGCCTTCAATACTTATTTCGGGCAGGGTATTAACATTGCAACACCCGATAAGGTGATAGAAGTCGCTGAAGGCGTGGGGGTCGACGGGACAGCTCTGTCGGTAGCATTGCAGGAAGACGACGTCAAACAACGCCTCAAAGATGAAACGCAGGCCGCCATCGATGCAGGCGTTTTTGGCGCGCCATTTTTCATTGTCGACGGTGAGGGATTCTGGGGTAGCGATCGCATGTGGATGATCAAGCGCTGGCTTCAGGGCCGCAACGCCTAACGAATAGGATAAGGAAGGACCCATGGCCATCAAGCTGAAGAAGGGCATCAAGGATCTCGTGGCAGAAGCCGAGGCGATCATTACCACCATCTCCACCGACGAAGCCATAAAACGTCATGTCAACGAAGACGACAACACGGTGTTTGTCGATATCCGAGACGTTCGGGAACTGGAGCGCGACGGTATGGTGCCGGGCGCCGTGCACGTGCCTCGGGGTATGGTGGAATTCTGGTTCGATCCGGAGAGCCCGTATCATAAGGAATATTTGACAGACGAGGATAAGACCTACGTCCTTTATTGCGCAGCGGCGTGGCGCTCGGCCCTATCGTGCAAAACTTTGGATGATATGGGTTTCCCCAACGCCGTCCATTTTGCCGAGGGTTTCAACGGCTGGAAACAGGCTGGCGGACCGGTCGCCCAACGGCCATCCCGTAAGAAATAGGAGCCCATCTGTGACTATCCTGACATCTGCAGCTCAGCCCAATTCCGCTGATTTCCGCGCCAACACGGAGGCTATGCAGGCCGTCGTCGATAATCTCAAACAAACCGTGGATACTATTAAACAGGGTGGTGGCGACGCGGCTCAAAAGAAACATACGGACCGGGGTAAGTTATTGCCGCGCGAACGTATTCGTCGTCTGCTGGATCCAGGCGCTCCATTTCTAGAGTTGTCGCAGCTGGCCGGTCACAACATGTACGACACTCCTGTGCCAGCTGGTAGCATCATCACGGGTATTGGTCGTGTTTCTGGTCGCGAAGTGATCGTCGTCGCCAACGATGCCACGGTGAAGGGCGGAACCTACTATCCGATCACCGTGAAAAAACACCTGCGCGCTCAGGAAATCGCCATGGAGAACCGGCTGCCATGCATTTACCTGGTAGATTCCGGTGGCGCCTTCCTGCCCGAACAGGATGCTGTGTTCCCAGATAAGGAACATTTTGGTCGCATTTTCTTTAATCAGGCGAACATGAGCGGGCAGGGGATACCTCAGATTGCCGTCGTCATGGGCTCCTGCACCGCCGGTGGCGCCTACGTGCCAGCCATGAGCGACGAGAGCATTATTGTCGAGAACACGGGCACCATCTTTCTGGGCGGCCCGCCGTTGGTGAAGGCTGCGACGGGGGAGGTCGTTAGCGCCGAGGAACTAGGTGGGGCCGCCGTCCATTCCAAGATCTCTGGCGTCACCGACCACATGGCCCGCGATGATGATCATGCCCTGGCAACAGCCCGAAGTATCGTCGACAACCTTAATAGCGTGAAATCCATCGACATTGATGTAGCTGAACCGGAGGACCCTCTGTACAGCACCGACGGACTCTACGGCTTGGTCCCAACTGACCTGAAGAAGCCATATGACGTACGCGAGGTCATCGCGCGGATCGTTGACGGGTCACGCCTGGATGAATTCAAGGCCAACTATGGGACAACGCTGGTTACTGGGTTCGCTCGCATTTACGGCTACCCCGTGGGGATTGTTGCCAATAACGGAATCCTGTTCTCGGAATCGGCACAGAAAGGTGCTCATTTCGTCGAGCTTTGCGCACAACGGCGGATCCCGCTGCTGTTCTTGCAGAACATCTCCGGGTTCATGGTCGGCTCAAAGTATGAAGCAGGCGGCATCGCCAAAGACGGAGCCAAGATGGTGACGGCTGTCGCCACGGCTAGCGTACCCAAATTTACCGTTATCATCGGCGGCAGTTTTGGCGCCGGTAATTATTCGATGTGCGGTCGCGCCTATTCTCCAAGGTTCCTTTGGATGTGGCCCAATGCCCGTATCTCTGTCATGGGCGGGGAACAGGCGGCCTCCGTCTTGGCGACCGTCAAACGCGACAACATCGAGGCCAAGGGAAGCGATTGGCCCACAGACAAGGAGGCAGCTTTCAAGCAACCTGTCCTCGACCAGTACGAGCACCAGGGCCATCCCTATTATGCTTCCGCCCGGCTATGGGATGACGGGATCATCGATCCCAAGGATACAAGGATGGTACTCGGCCTCGGCATATCCGCAGCACTTAATGCTCCCATCGAAGACACAAAATTTGGCCTTTTCCGGATGTAAAGAACCACCATGCTGAATAACGATATCCGAGCCGCGGGTGAGGACAAGGAGGAGATCGCTACCTTCCTGGAAAAACGCACACTCGCCCGGATCGAGGACTGATCATGTTCCGAAAACTTCTGATCGCCAATCGCGGAGAAATAGCCTGTCGGGTCATCCGGACAGCCAGAGATATGGGAGTAGCCACCGTCGCGGTCTATTCGGACGTCGATGCGTATGCGCCGCACGTTGCTCTGGCGGATGAGGCCGTCGCCA
>CAJWVP010000090.1 GCA_913048145.1 uncultured Rhodospirillaceae bacterium | reverse complement strand
CCATGACCTACGCGCTGGAGGGTGGGTTCCGCCCAAGCGGCGCAGCGACATTGGCCAAAGGCGATGTCCTTGTGCTGGAGCGCCGGTTCACCCTTCGCGATGGAGTTGCCGGACGTATTCGCCGTATACAACGGGCCAACATCGTGCCTGGTGCAGACCTGAACCCGGACCTAGTAGCGGAATTCCGAGACCCGGTTACCGTCGACAATTTCGAGGGGATCGCTGTGCGCCAGGGGCCACACGGCGAGACGCTGATTTACATCGTCTCCGACGACAACTTCAATCCATTGCAGCGCACGTTGCTAATGATGTTCGAACTCACGAGGTAAGCATCGGACACAAAAAAGGCCCGCGTCGCAGGCCTTTCGATACGGTTCTATCGGCGCGATTTACGCGGCGGCTTGCGCGTTCTTGATCTGCTTCTTAAGGCGGCGCATCTCTAAATTCAGATCGCCGTCGCGGGCACCCAAAAGGAACGCATCCAGGCCGCCCTTGTGCTCCACCGTACGTATCGCCGCGACGGAAACACGCAGGCTTACAAGCTTCCCTAGCGCGTCGCTCATCAACGACACCTGCTGCAGGTTAGGAAGGTAGCGCCGGCGGGTCTTGTTGTGGGCGTGGCTCACGTTGTTTCCGGTTTGAACGCCCTTGCCGGTCAATGCGCAACGTCGGGACATAATCTGGTCCTTACTCGAAAAGTTCAAAATTCTTGAAAGCGGCGAGTTTTGTAGGGTAACGAAGAGAGATCGTCAAGCGGTTAAGACCCTGATTTCACGAATTCCGGAGCCCAAAATGTCCGCCGAACTCACCCGCGATCACATGCGACACACCATCGAACGCTACTATGCTGGCTGCAACGGCGCCGACAAGGCAGAAATGATGGCCTGTTTCACTGCCGACGCCGTGCACTACTTCCCTCCTGGCACCAATTCCGCGCCGTGGCAGGGAGCGGACGTGATCGCCGACAAATGGGTCTGGTGCGCAGAAAACTTGGGGTCTAAATGGACCTTGGACCGGGTCTTGAGTCAACCGGAGACGGACGAGGCAGTGGCCGAGTGGACGCACTGGCGGACCAAGAACGGCTCTTACCTCAGAGGCGACGAATGGTACGTATTCGACCGCGATTCGGGCCTGATCACCGAAATCCGCGCCTATTTCGCCGCCGCGTGGGACCCGAGCTTGGAAAAAAGCGAAATTCCTGGGTTCGATTATGCGGGGCGGGACTATCCGCTCACACCGCCGGAGTGATTCGCTATTTCAATGGCGGAATATCGGACATGCGCGAAAGGCCCATCTGCGCCAGCGTGATCGACACCTGTTTCGCCATGAGTTCGACCATACGCGCCAAACCCGCCTCGCCGCCCGCCGCCATGGCAAATAGCAAGGCGCGGCCGACGAAAACGTAGTCGGCACCCATGGCGTAGGCCTTGACGATGTCCTCGCCACTGCGAATGCCCGAATCGTAAAACAAGGGGTACTTGTCGCCCAAAGCAACGCGAATGGCCCGTAATGCCAGGATTGGCGGCGGCACACTGTCCAATTGACGTCCGCCGTGACTGGAGACGATGATGCCGTCCACGCCAGCGGCTTGTAGACGAGCCGCGTCCTCCACATCGAGGACCCCTTTCACCACGAAGTGGCCTTTCCAGACGTCGCGCAGCCGGTTCAACAAGCTCCAATCGGCGCCGGCGCGGCTGGCGTGGCGATCGAAGGTGCCCTGGTCGCCGCTAAAGTTAGCAAGCTCCGGCGCGCCATTTAACAAGGTGCCCAAGGACCAGCGTGGATGTAGAGTGAAGTCGATGAACTGGGACGGGCCGATCTTGAAGGGCGCACGAAAGCCACGACGAAGCTCCCGCGGGCGGTGCCCAACCTCGGGTACGTCGACGGTCAGGATTAAGGTCTTGTAACCAGCCACTTCGGCCCGTTTCAGCAGACCGAAAGATGCCTCCTGATTGCCGCTAAAATAGAGTTGGAACCAGGCGTTGCCTTCGGCCGTCTCACTCATGCGCTCCAGCGATGTCGACGCTGCCGTGGACACGCCGTGCGGAATACCGTGCTTTGCCGCCAAGCGCGCCAACATGAGATCGGCACCCGGGCGCGCCAGGTTGCACATACCCATGGGACAAATGCCAAACGGCATACCTGTCTCTTGACCTAAGATGTGCATCTTGAGATCACGATGTTCCACGTCGTTAAGAATTCGGGGCTGCAGACGCAGCGCGCGGATGGTTTCACGGTTCAAGCGCTCACCCACTTCCTCCCCGGCGGCGCCGTCGATGTAATCGAACACCATCCAGGGCAAATAGCCACGCGCCAGCTGGCGGACATCTTCGAAGGTTTGGATCCGATTTCCGATGGACATGGGCTCAGACCGCCGGACGCCGGTCGGCCCAAGGCCGGGCGCGCTCAAAGCAGGCGGCAGCGTGGAGGACCTTGGCATCCGCCAACCACGGGCCAACGATCTGCAGGCCCACGGGCAGCCCACCCGATGTGAACCCACACGGCACGGTGATCGCCGGATGGCCCGACAGGTTAAAGGGATGGGTGTACGGATACCAAGACGCGCGTGGCACGTCGGCGGTCTGGTTATCCAACATAATCGGTTCGCGCGGGTCGTGGTCGGCGGCGATGGCCGGACGGGTCAAAGTGGGCGTCACCAGGAGATCGATATCGGTGAACCAACTCTCCACTTCCCGGAACAAGTGCGTGCGAGCCTCGTTGGCGCGTTGCACCTCGACGCCGGTGACGCTGTTCCCCTCTTCCATCCAGAACCGCAATGTTTCCGACATCTTTTCACCCAATTCCTCGGCCAAATGGGTGAAACGGGCGTTCCAAAGCGAGAAGGTCAACGGCGCCCAATGTTGCAGGGTGGATTCGAAATCCGTTACGTGATCCTCCAAATCGGCGCCCAGGTCGGCGAAAACCAGGACGGCGGTCTCGAACAAGGCTTGAGTTTCCGCCTCCATGCGGTCGTTACCTAAGTACCGGCGCCAACCGATTTTGACGTCCATTAGATCCCCGTCCCCGCGCGCTGCGCCGATGAGATCGGGATTGTCCCGGCCCAAGCTGTGGACGTCGCTCGGATGCGGGCCCGCCATGACGTCGAGCATCAGGCCGCAATCTTCGACCGTGCGGGTAATGGGCCCGATAAATGACATACAGCCAAAGCTGTCCGACGTCATATCATGTGGCACCCGACCGAGGGTCTGTTTCATGCCCACCACTCCGCAAGCCGCCGCTGGAATGCGGGTCGACCCACCGCCGTCCGTGCCCACATGGAGCGGGCCGAGCCCCGTGGCCGCGGCAACCCCGGCCCCACCGGAGGAACCGCCCGACGTGCGGGTCAGATCCCAAGGGTTCAACGTGCGTCCGAACAACGGCGCTTCGGTCATCGGTTTGTGTCCGAACTCAGGGGTAGTGGTCTTGCCGATCAGCACTGCGCCAGCGGCACGTAAGCGGGCGATTCCGATACTGTCGGTTGCCGGCACGTTAGCGGCGAAACCGTGCGAACCAAACGTGGTCTTCACGTCCGCCGTATTGACTAGGTCCTTAACCGTGAATGGCACGCCTTGCAGCGGACCCAGATCATTACCGGCCATCACCGCGTCTTCGGCGCGCTTCGCCTCGGCCCGGGCCACGTCGTCGGAAATAGTGATGAACGCGTTGCAGGCGTTCTGTACAGCCTCGGCACGCCGAAGGACAGCATCGGTCAATTCCACGGGCGAAATTTCCTTCGCGCGGATGCGCCGAACGGCCTCCACGGCCGTCATGAACCCCAAGTCTTCATCGGACATGCTCTTCTCCTTCAATGGTGAGCCAACATATCTCACCACCACCGGGCGCCCAAGACCCTGCATTTCAACCACCGGACGCACCTAGCTTTTCCCTTGACCCCCGGGCCGCGATTTCTAGTATCCGAGCAAGGAGGAACATCATGTCCACATCTCCAAACTCGGCCGAAGCTGTGCGTCATGACTGGACCACTGATGAAGCCCGGACGCTATTTGCGCTGCCCCTCAACGATCTCTTGTTCCGCGCGCAAGCCGCCCATCGCCAGTTCTTCGATCCCAACATAGTACAGATGTCGAACCTGCTATCGGTAAAGACCGGCGGTTGCCCCGAGGACTGCGGTTATTGCCCGCAATCAGCCAAGTTCGACACGGGAACAAAAGCGGAAAAACTGATGGCTGTGAACACCGTAGTCGCCCAGGCGGAACAGGCGAAGGCCGGCGGCGCAACCCGGTTCTGTATGGGCGCAGCTTGGCGCAGCCCTAAGGACCGGGACCTGGACAAGGTTTGCGAGATGGTCTCCCAGGTCCGGGACCTGGGCATGGAGACCTGCGTGACGCTGGGTATGCTGCGGGCTGAACAGGCCGAGCGCCTAAGCGATGCGGGGCTGGACTACTACAACCACAATCTAGACACGTCGGAAGAATTTTACGGTGAGATCATCACTACACGGACCTACGATGATCGCCTCGAAACGTTAGGCCATGTGCGAAACGCGGGCCTGAAGGTCTGTGCCGGCGGCATTGTGGGCATGGGCGAAAGCCAGGACGATCGGGCCGCCATGCTGGCCACCATGGCCAACCTACCAAATCATCCGGAGAGCGTTCCCATCAACCGCCTAGTCGCGGTGGAAGGTACGCCTCTAGCCGGTACACCGGAGCTGGATCCACTAGAATTCGTCCGCACCATCGGGGTCGCTAAGATAATGATGCCGGCCTCCGTCATCCGCTTGTCGGCCGGGCGCGAAGACATGAGCGATGAGTTGCAGGCGCTTTGCTTCCTGGCCGGCGCGGGCTCCATCTTCGTAGGCACGAAATTGCTAACCACGCCTAACCCGGGCCGCGACAGAGATGCTGAACTATTTGCCCGCCTCGGGCTTAGGGGAAACCGTCAATCCTCATACGATCTCGCCGACGCGGCGCAATAACCAACACGCTACGGGTCCGACCCTTCAAGGCTTGTTCACCTACCTGGAGAAAGAAGAGGCGGCGATCCCAGAAAATCCAACCAAGTGCATCTGGGAGATCCTGAACCGCGTTTTCGGCGACACCTGATGCACGTCCAGACGTCGGATCATATTTCCCTTTGGGACGCCTCGGCGGTTGAGGCCAAATTCGTCAATCCCATGAACGGCGACTTGACCTGCGACGTGGCCATTGTAGGCGGCGGGTTCACCGGTCTATCGACCGCACTGCACGCCGGCGAGAAAGGCATCCGCTGCCACGTGTTCGAAGCCAACCAGATCGGTTTCGGCGGGTCCGGACGCAATGCCGGGCTGGTCAATGCCGGCATGTGGCTACCACCCGCCGACGTCGAACAAAAATTGGGCAAGGCGCGCGGCGGTGCCTTGATCCAGAGCCTGGGGGACGCACCGGAATACGTGTTCTCGCTCATCGAACGGTTTCAGATCCGATGCGAAGTCACTCGGTCAGGCACCATCCACGCCGCCCATGCACCTAGCGGTCTCGATGACTTGCTCCGCCGCGCCGATACATGGCAAGCGCTCGGCGCGCCCGTGGAATTGCTGTCGCGCGAGCAGGCGACCGAGGTAATCGGGACCGAAGCCTTCTATGGAGGTCTTCTTGATCACCGTGCCGGCACGATCAATCCCATGGGATACGTTCGCGGGCTGGCACGGGCCGCGAACGCCGTCGGCGCCAAGATCTCAACGGGTGTGCACATCCAAAAGCTGGACCGGCATAACGATAAGTGGACACTACGAACCAACCGGGGTGTTGTCACCGCGGATACAGTGATCCTGGGCACCAACGCCTACACGGATACGCTCTGGCCCGGACTCAAGAACACCTTCGTGATGATCAATTACTTTCAATTGGCCACCAAGCCTTTGGGGGAGCGGGTTCACAAAATCTTACCTGGCAGACAAGGCCTGTGGGATACCGGTACTATCATGTTCTCGCTCCGACGCGATGCTTATGAAAGATTGATTATCGGCTCCATGGGCACGGTGGTCGGCGGCGACAACGGCCTGTCTCGCCGCTGGGCGGCCGGTATGCTCCAGCGGCTATTTCCCGATCTCGGTCCCGTAGAGTTCGATGCTGCCTGGCACGGTCAGATCGCCATGACGCCCGACCGCCTGCCGCGTATCCACCGGCTCGCCGACGGTGTGTACACGCCCATCGGCTATAATGGCCGAGGCATAACAACGGGAACGATCTTCGGCAAAGCCATGGCGGAATTGCTAGCCGGCGGTCAGGAGGACGAGCTGCCCTTGCCTATTTCCGAGCCTCGCACTATCACCACCGCGCCGTTGATATCGGGCCTATACGATATGGCCTTCAAGGCCAATCAGTTCTGGAAGAGCCTTTATGTACCTTAGCGACCCAAGATGGATATAATACTCGATCATTTTGGCCCGCGCGGAGCCTGTGCGATAATCATCGTTTAGGAAAACTGCAACATATAACTCAAATCCCAGCTCATGTGACCCGATGGCATCTCCAACCAGGTTCACCCGTTCGATGTCTCCCTCCACAATCAGATGCCTGAGGTCATCTCAGCGACTTTGCCCCAGACCCACGCCTATTACCCCAACATGAACATTGTCGCCAAATCCTTCGAGATACGGAATATTAGACCGGATAATTACGAGGCCTATCGCGCCCAACTCTTGGACGGCACGAATGGCGAGCCGCTAACCGCGGCGGCGGACGGTTGCCTGGCGGCGCTTCAGACCATTGGCGATCTTCGTCGATGATGCTAATGGGCGTTATAGAGCACTGAAAATACAGGTGGGCCAGTCGGGCCAGACGATCTGATCGCGGATTGCATTTGGATCCTAATATTCGGCGAGCCTTAAGGTCTTATAGCCACTCTGTTTCGTCGGCTAATACGGGGGCCTTAAACCTCCTCTGCACCAACTTTAAAAAGTGAACACGCAAGTAAATTTTCACAATAGGCAGCCAAAAAAAGAAACTGGGCCGGGGCTCGCATCCCCTCGACGATGGCGGGGTTACAGATGGGACGTCAGCACTTCATGGTCCGGCTCTGGTGCGTTGGCCAGGGCGTCGAACACGTCATCGGCGCCGTCGACCACGGATATCAGATCGCGGATTTTTGGATGCGCGAACCCACCTTCGATGATCGATTCGATAAGGCCGACAAACGAATCCCAATAGCCATCAACGTTCATAACGACGATGGGTTTGTCATGCTGGCGAAGTTGTTTCCAGGTCATTACCTCGATGGTTTCGTCCATGGTGCCGATACCGCCCGGCAAAACCACCGCGGCGTCCGACAACTCAAACATCTTAGCCTTGCGGGTGTGCATGGTATCCGTGACGATCAGTTCGCCGGCTTGGTCGTTGCCGACTTCGAGGCGGAGAAGGAATTCCGGAATAACCCCAACCACGTCGCCGCCGCCATCCACAACTGCATCGGCGATCGCACCCATGAGGCCAATCCGCCCACCGCCATACACTAGGCGCACTCCGCGCTCGGCCATCAGGGTACCGAGCCGTCTAGACTCGGCTTCATAGGCCGGGTTGGCACCAGATTTCGAACCGCAGAATACGCAAAGCGATTGAAATTCGATCATTTTTTCTGCTCCCATTTTCGTGATTGAGCCTTAAAACTTTTGTCACGAATTTAGCGTCAGAGCTCATATGAGTCGGACCTTTTCAGGTATCGGATTGTTGAGCAATGCAAACGTTTAACGCTGTTCTTACGAACGTTACGCTGACCGTATTCGTGTTGTCGAATGCGGAAACCTGCCAAGACGAGCACGGCTATACAAAAACCACCCAACCCGTGGAACAAAGAACGGTTTCGACCGAAAAAACCATTGAGTAATTTTCTCGCTCTAAAGGTTCTTTTGGTCATGTACCACGCGACGTGCTACTGTCGAACGCACTATGAATAATCCACTTATACTGATAGTCTTCGGCATTGGTATCGCGCTCACGGCTATAGGCATTAATGTCTATTTGTGGAATGACGAAGTCACGCCACCGCAAGCGGCCGGCCAGGAACTCACGCCGTCCGAGTCCGGCGCCAAAGCGCCGGCAGCCGTGTCACCAAAACCAGCATCCGTTGCAAAACCTCAGCCTTCGCAACTGACCACGAAAAAACCCGCGTTCGAAAAACCCACGTTCGATGTCGTCCGCGTTACACCAAGTGGTAATGCCGTGATTGCCGGTCGCGCGAAACCGAATAGTACAGTCGTCATTATTGACAATGGACAATTCGTCGGTCAGTTGGATGCCGACGATCGTGGCGAGTGGGTTTTCGTTCCTGAGAAACCGTTGGAGCCAGGCAGCCGCCATCTGTCGTTAGAGCAACGTGACAAAGAGCGCAAAGAGCCCGTCGCATCCGATGATGTCGTCGTGATCATAGTTCCTGAAAAGAACAAGGATATCGCCGGGAAGACAGCCAAGGCACCCACGCAGGCGCTGGCGCTAAAGTTTCCACGGATCGGCGATGGTCCAAGCACGATCCTGCAAAAGTCCAAACCGGAGGACGCTGGAAAATCGCTTTCTGTAGATACGATTGATTATGACGATAGCGGCCGCCTGCATATCAGCGGTCGCGGCGAGCCGACGCGAATTGTGCAGATTTATTTGGATAATAAGCTAATCGGCCGCTCCCCCGTGGACGGCAATGGTGCCTGGAGGCTGAAACCCAATCAGTCGGTGGCCCCGGGCCTCTATTCCCTGCGCGCCGACGAAGTGAACAAAGCCGGCAAGGTGCAAACCCGCATCGAATTGCCGTTTGCCCGCGCCGAACCGTTGGATACCCAGCCCCCTGAACCAATGGTCATTGTGCAGCCGGGGAACAGTTTGTGGCGCCTGGCGCGGCGCGTCTACGGGAGCGGGTTCCGCTACACCACGATTTTCGAAGCGAACATGGAACAGATCAAAGACCCAAACATGATTTTTCCAGGCCAGGTCTTTGCGGTTCCGACAACGAACTAATCACTGGCGCATACCGCCGCCGGTTCAATGGGCCAGCGGATATAGTGGGACAAGAGTTACAGATAAGGCTTCGTCCGGATTAAGAGACGCTCTGAGTTCAAAATCAGCGCAATCGGGTTAAACGGCTCATTAAAATCGTTTTGTTAGAAAGAATCATCTGTTGATGCGGCATTGACCAGACGCGGTCCTCGAGTGCCTTACTGGCCAGTTAAAGAGCCGTGATGGCGTCGGCCAGCGCAATCGGATTCTCCGCTGTTTAAAGCAGAGTGACCAGATTGGCACAAGACGAGATATCGGCGATTTGGTCAAGGGTATCAGTCGCATCGCAAATTCGCAGGTGAGCTCCAGCTCGTCAAACGCTTCGCCCTGTTGCATGGCAACAACTCGCTCCAAGCCAAGGTCGGTGTCTTCGCCATATTTGGTCGTTTCCAGGAATACGTGCGTGGATAAATTCTGCGGGTTCATTCGTCATTTGTCTTTTGCTTTGGTCTTTCTCAAGTGATGCGTTCCCTAATGATGCGTTGCCTTTTGGACTCACCCAACGCTGTAACTATCCAGCGCCTGACGCGCGCATCAGCCCCGCCACCATACATCTTGGGGAAACGCTTGATATGAGCGGTAAAATTTGGACAATTCGCTCGCGTCGCCACCAAAGGAATCTGCTATGCTGAAAACCGTCCTCGTCCCCGTGCACCCAGCTGGATGGCCGTTCATTGCCCTCTTCGCGAGCGCGGCCATTTTTATGACAT
>CAJWVP010000089.1 GCA_913048145.1 uncultured Rhodospirillaceae bacterium | reverse complement strand
GCCTTTCTCACGAATCGGAGAAATCGTCTTATGACGAGTAGTACATCTGGAACTCCACAGGGTGTGGCGTGTGTTCAAAGTTGTAGACCTCTTCCCACTTCAGATCCATGTAGGCGTCGATCTGGTCGTCCGAGAACACGTCGCCCTTTTTCAGAAAGTCGCGGTCAGCATCAAGGCTTTCCATGGCTTCGCGGAGCGAGCCGCAGACCGTCGGTACGTCGGCCAACTCTTCCGGCGGCAAGTCGTAGAGATCCTTGTCCATGGCGTCGCCCGGGTTGATCTTGTTCTGGATGCCGTCGAGACCCGCCAGCATCATCGCAGAGAAGGCAAGGTACGGATTGGCCATAGCGTCCGGGAAACGGACTTCGACGCGCTTGCCGTTGGGCGAATTCGAGAACGGAATTCGACAGCTGGCCGAACGGTTCCGGGCCGAGTAGGCCAGCAGGACCGGCGCCTCAAAACCCGGTATCAGCCGCTTGTAGCTGTTCGTGGTCGGGTTGGTGAAGGCATTGATGGCTTTCGCGTGCTTGATGATGCCGCCGATGTAGTGGAGCGCCGTTTCCGAAAGATCGGCGTAGCTCGAACCGGCGAACGTCGGCTTGCCGTCCTTCCAGATGGATTGGTGCGTGTGCATGCCCGAGCCGTTGTCGCCGGCCACCGGCTTCGGCATAAAGGTCGCCGTCTTGCCGTAGGTGTGGGCCGTCATGTGGGTGCAATACTTGTAGATCTGCAGGTTGTCGGCGGCACGCACGAGCGTCGAGAAGGTCATGCCGAGCTCGTGTTGTGACGGCGCCACTTCGTGGTGGTGCTTGTCCATGTTGAGCCCCATTTCCTGCATGACGGTGACCATCTCAGCGCGCAGGTCATGGGCGCTATCGACCGGCGGAACCGGGAAGTAGCCGCCCTTGATACCAGGACGGTGGCCTAGGTTGCCGTCGTCGAAGAGTTTGCCCGTTACGTACGGGCCCTCTTCGGACTCGAACTCGAAGAAGGTGGAATTCATCTGCACGTCGAAGCGCACATCGTCGAAGACGAAAAATTCTGCTTCGGAGCCGAAGTAGGCGGTGTCGCCAATGCCGGTAGAACCAAGATAGGCTTCAGCCTTCTTGGCGACCGAGCGCGGGTCGCGACCGTAGGGCTGACCGGTGGTCGGCTCCATAATGTCGCAGCACATGATCATGGAAGGCTGCGCCGCAAACGGGTCCATGACGGCCGTCGAGGCATCGGGGATCAGCGCCATGTCGGATTCGTTGATGGCCTTCCAGCCGGCGATGGAGGAGCCGTCGAACATAATTCCGTCGACGAAGCTGTCATCGTCGATGAAGTTCGAGCACATGGTGAGGTGCTGCCATTTACCGCGCGGGTCGGTGAAGCGCAGGTCGACGAAGGGAATGTCCTCGTCTTTCAGCGCCTTGAGGACATCGGCGGGGTTTTTGCAATCTAGAGCCATTTTTGGGTTCCCTTCATCAGTAAGTAATAATGTTGCAACGCTTTGGATATTTGGTCAGCGTTTTCTCCGGGACGTTCTTAGATGGCCTCGCGGCCGCGTTCCCCGGTGCGGACGCGGATCGCGTCTTCAATGGGAACGATGAATATCTTACCGTCGCCGATGCGCCCCGTATGGGCGGCGGTCTGGATAGCTTCGACGGCGCGGTCCAACATGTCGTCTTCGACGACGATCTCCAACTTCACCTTGGGCAGGAAGTCGACCACGTATTCGGCTCCGCGGTAAAGCTCCGTGTGCCCTTTCTGGCGGCCGAATCCCTTGGCCTCGAGAACGGTAATGCCTTGAAGGCCGACCTCGTGAAGGGCCTCCTTCACCTCATCTAGCTTGAACGGTTTGATAATAGCTTCGATTTTCTTCATGGACGCGATCCCTAGGGCCTTGATCTTCAAAAGTTTAGGCCGCGCAAAGACGGCACCTTACGCGCTGTAGCAGGTATTATGCCAGAATCTGGTTCACGATTTATTACAGTTAAATCATTTAGTTAAATATTTAGATGACCATTGTTACAATGTTAACGCCGATGGCAATTGCTTAATTTTTTGGCATTTGCCCATATGTCGATCATTGGGGCGTCGCGGCGGTTGCGCAACCCCGAGCGGCCGCATAGCCTTTCTTTGAGTTTTCTGTCCTCGCCATCTGGAGATACGCCATGCCCCCCTATGCCAACGACGACGAACTGTTCACACTCCTCAAAACTAAGCTTTTCCCAGCGGTGGTTGGCGACGTCTTGGACAAAATGGGGTATCTGCATCAGTTTCTGCCCGCCGACATCGAGCCCCTGGACGACGACATGGTGCTGGCCGGTCGGGCCATGCCGGTGCTGGAGGCCGACATTTACGACGCCGAGAGCGATAACAGCCCTCTGGCCGGCAAGCCCTTCGGGCTGATGCTCGAAGCTTTGGACAGCCTTAAGCCCGGCGACATTTATATCGCGGCGGGCGGATCCTTGAAATACGCCATGTTCGGTGAGCTCATGTCTACCCGAGCGAAGATCTTAGGCGCCAACGGCGCACTCGTGAACGGCTACATTCGCGACACCAAGGGCATCAAGGCTCTCGGCTTCCCGGCCTTCGGGCGCGGAAAGTATGCCCAGGACCAAGGGCCCCGCGGCCAGGTCATCGACTACAACGTGACAGTGGAGATCGCCGGTATTCGTATTGAACCAGGCGCGCTGTTGTTCGGCGATTGCGAGGGTGTCCTGGTGATTCCCAAGGCGGTCGAGGAAGAGGCCATCGCGAAGTCCCTGGAGAAGGCGGCTATGGAAAACACGGTCGAGGATGCTATCAAAGGCGGTATGAGCACGGTGGAGGCATTCAAGACCTATGGGGTGATGTGAGCGCGCAATTTTTATACGCGCCAAATTTGATTTGTAGTTCTGTATTCGTGATATCCGGCCAACGCGCTGAATATTTGATTAAACCGAAGAACGCCCAAAGCCTTATAAATCAATACCGGAGCGCTTCATTTAGTCAGATACTCTCCTGCCCGCGACACACTGCGATTCAACGCCGACAATCCAGGCCGCTGAGACACCTTAGGAATACACCGTAAAAAACGCACAGGATACATACGGCAAGGGCAAGCATTAACTGCCGGAGCAGGCCGTAGACCTAACAAAAAAACTGTTCAAAACCCTAGGCATCTAGGATGTAGTGTAGAGTGCCCCCAAATTAAGGGACGCCTCCGCGCTGGACCGCGCAAAAGGCTCACACCCAGAAATCCATGGCATCATCGGGAGCTGGAAACAGTTGCGATGGACGCGAAAGTATGCCGAGATTGAATTTCCCGCTAATCAGACCGGATCAACCAATGCGCCTTGGCTACTTCACCATGCCGATGCACCCCCTGGATCGGGACTACACAACCACCCTGAAGCAAGACCGCGAGACCATCATGCTCTGCGACGCCTTGGGCTATCACGACGCCTTCGTGGGCGAGCATCTAACCGATACGGCAGAGAGTATCACCAACTCGATGCTGTTCCTGGCGACGCTGATCCACGCCACGGATAATATCATCCTAGGCACGGGGACCTCCAACCTGACCCATACTCACCCAGTCCACATCGCTGCCCACGCGGCCATGTTCGATCATCTTTCGGAAGGTCGCTTCATCCTGGGTATTAGTCCTGGCACACTCATGTCGGACCGCGAGGTCCTCGGCATTCTGGACGAGGACATCAACAAAATGTTCGCCGAAGCCATCGACGTCATAATGGCCATTTGGAAACGCGACGCGCCCTACAAGATCAATTTTCCCGACAACCGATGGGCCGTGACCACGGAGAAGTCCTTCGATCCGTCCCACGGCACGGGCATCATGCCGAAGCCCTATCAGAAACCGCATCCAGAAATCGTCGGCACCGTGGTGGCGCCGTTTTCCAAAGGCGTCATCGAGATGGGCAAGAAAGGCTTCCACCCAATCTCCGCCAACTTCCTCATCAACAAGTGGGTCGCCAGCCATTGGGGCAACTATGTCCAAGGCTGCGAAACTGCTGGTCGGCCCGCTAATCCCGCCGACTGGCGTGTGGCGCGCACCGTCTTCGTCAACGACGACCATGCCACCGCTAAGGCCTACGGCAAAACGAATGAGCGCAGTCCCTACCGCTTCTATTACGGCCAGCTCCTCTACAAGCTTTCAAAGTTCGGCCGCCAGGGCGTCTTCAAGCGCGATCGGGACGAGCCGGACGACGCCGTGACCATCGATCGGATCGTTGACGACCTCGTGATCTGCGGTGACGTGGAGAGCGTCGTCGACCAGCTTTTAGCCTTCCGGGAGACCACGGGGCCGTTTGGCGAATTGATCATTGCCGGCATGGACTGGGTCGATGAGGATTTGACCAAGCGGTCCCTGCAATTGATGGCCGAAGACGTCATGCCGCGTGTCAACGAGGCCATTGGTGAAACCTGGGAACGTCAGGTAGCTTGAAGTTAGAGGCAGGCTAACCGTGCTGACGACCCAAGAATTTCCTGCGACCAAAATGTCAAAGCCTAACAGGCTGCCGGTCGGGACTTGGCAGCGAGCACGCCCTTCGGCCTTTTGGCTCTAGGCCTATAGGGACGCCTTGATCCGCTCGATTGCGGTCAAGATATTCTCCGTCGAATTGGCGTAGGAGAACCGCACATAGCCCTCGCCCTGGGCGCCGAAGCTGGTGCCGGCAATCAGCGCCACTCCGGCCTCGTTGAGAAGTCGATCCTGTAGCTCGCGGGCCGAGATACCGGTTTCCGAGATGTTGGGAAAGGCGTAGAAGGCGCCCGCGGGCTCGACACAGGAAAAGCCAGCAATCTGGTTCAGTTCGCGCATGATTACGCGCCGCCGCTCGTCAAAGGCGGCGACCATTTCATCCACGGCATCCTGCGGACCGGTGAGCGCGGCGATGCCGGCAAACTGGGCCGCCGCGTTGACGCAGGAGTGACAATTGATGGAAAGCCGCGTCGCCGGTTCGATCAGGCCCTTCGGCCACACCCCGTAGCCCATGCGCCAACCAGTCATGGCGTAGGTCTTCGACCAGCCGTTGAGCAAGATCAGCCGGTCGCTCAGGCTCTCGTATTCCAGCATGCTCACGTGCTCGCGGCCGTCGTAGAGCATACGGTCGTATATTTCATCCGACATGATCGCCACGTGCGGGTGCTGCTCCAGGCCCGCCGCTAGTTTGTCCAATTCTTCGCGGGGCACATAACCGCCCGTGGGGTTGGCCGGGCTGTTGATGATCAGAAGGCGCGTGGCCGGCGTGATCAAGTCGAGCACCTCGTCCGCGGAGAAGGAGAAATTGTTCGCTTCATGCAGCGCCATGGGCACGGGCTTGGAGCCGGTGAAGTTGATGACGCTCTCATAGATGGGGAAGCCCGGGTTGGGGTAGATGATCTCGGTCCCGGGCTCCCCGAACATGAGAATGGCGAAGAACATCGTTACCTTGCCGCCGGGTACGATCATGACCTGGTCTGGGTCGATTGTGACGCCGCGCCGCGCCATAATGTCGGCGGCCACGGCCTCGCGGCACTCGACGATGCCGTTCGCCGGCGTGTAGCCATGATGACCGTCGCGAAGAGCCTTCGCGGCGGCCTCGACGATGTGGTCCGGCGCCTTAAAGTCAGGCTGGCCAATGCCGAGATTGATGATGTCCTTGCCTTCAGCAGACAACTTGTTGGCCCGGGCCAGAACCTCGAATGCCGACTCGGTGCCCAACCGACCCATGGCGGCGACCATTTCAACCATCGATCTCTCTCCGTCTTTTCGTTCGGGGGTGGGCACTCTATGGTAGCGGCCACGTTTGAGCAACGGGGTCGCCCCTGGAGAAGCGTGAGGGGAACCCTGAGCTATGAAACCCGCCAATTCCGTCCTGTCCAGTTACGGCGTCACTGTGTTTGAGGCCATGTCGCGCCTCGCCATGGAGATGGGCGCCATCAACCTTGGCCAGGGGTTCCCCGACGACAACGGGCCAGAGAACCTGCGCCTCATGGCCGCCGAGGCTGTCATCAACGGGCCGAACCAATATCCCCCTATGCTGGGCATTCCGGAATTGCGCCAGGCGGTGGCGGAGCACAACAAGCGCTTTTATGACCTGGACGTCGATTGGCAGACGGAGACTATGGTCACCTGCGGTGCCACGGAAAGCCTCACCGATTGCATCTTGGCGTTGATCGAGCCCGGCGACGAGGTGGTGCTCATCGAGCCCCTTTACGACAGCTACCTCCCCATGGTGCGTCGGGCCGGCGGGATCCCTAAACTGGTCCGCGTAGAGCCACCGAACTGGGAACTACCGCGTGACGCCCTGGCCAACGCATTTTCCAGCAAAACTAAGATGATCTTGCTGAATTCGCCCCAAAACCCAGCGACTAAGGTCTACGACCGAGACGAACTTCAGTTCATTGCTGACTTGGTGATCAAGCACGACGCCTATGCAGTTTGCGACGAGGTCTATGAACACATCGTATTTGATGGAGCGCAACACATTCCCCTGATGACGCTGCCAGGCATGCGCGATCGCTGCGTGCGCATCGGCTCGGCGGGGAAGACTTTCTCCATGACAGCCTGGAAGGTTGGCTACATGACCGCCCCGGCGAACCTCTTAGGCGCCATCGCCAAGGCGCACCAGTTCGTCACCTTCACCACACCCACAAACCTGCAACGCGCGGTGGCCATGGGCCTGGAACAGGAAGACAGCTATTTCGCCGGTCTCTGCGCCACGCAGGAGGCGAAGCGCGACCGCATCCGCGATGCCTTGGAGGACGCGGGCTTTGAAACGCTGTATACGGCGGGCACCTATTTCCTGTCCGTCGATATCCGATCGGTTGGGTTTGAGGACGGCGACGTAGCCTTTTGCGAACACATCATTCGCGAGGCCGGAGTTGCCGCGATCCCCTTGAGCGCCTTTTATCAAGAAGACGGTCAACCCCACTTCGTCCGCTTCTGCTTCTGCAAGCAAGACAGCGTTCTGGACGAGGCGGCGGCGCGCCTGAAGAACCATTTTGCCTGACACGACAGAAGAGGAGTAACCTCATGAACGGCGCCGAAAGCCTAGTCCGCACCCTGAAACTGGGTGGGATCGATGTCTGTTTCACCAATCCTGGCACGTCCGAGATGCATTTCATGGCCGCCCTCGACCGCACAGACGCGCTGCGTTGTGTGCTCGGCCTACAGGAGAACGTCGTCACCGGCATGGCCGACGGCTACGCGCGGATGGCCGATAAGCCCGCCGCGACCTTACTGCACCTGGGCCCTGGGTTGGCCAATGGCTTGTCCAACCTGCACAACGCCTCAAAGGCGGGCACCGGCATCGTCAACATCGTTGGCGACCACGCGACCTACCACCTGGAGTACAACGCGCCCCTAACCTCCGATATCGAGGGGATCGCCCGGCCCGTGTCAGACTGGGTCCGGACATCGCCCGTGGCCGACGGCATCGCCGCAGACGGGGCGGAAGCCATCCGCCAAGCGAGCACGCACCCCGGCCGCATCGCGACGCTGATCCTGCCGGGGGATACGGCCTGGAACGAGGGCGCCGAACCGGTCCCGGCGCCAAAGCCCAACGCCCCGGCCGCGCCCAGCGCGGACAAGATTGAGGAAGCCGTGAAGGCGCTCTCCAGCGGTAAGCCCACGGGCATCTTCCTAAAGGGCCCAACGCTCCGCGAACCAGGTTTAACCCTAGCCGGCAAGATAGCCGCAAAGACCGGCGCGCGCGTTTACGCCCCCACGTCCAACGCCCGCATCGACCGTGGCGCGGGACGAATCGCCGTGGAGCGGGTGCCCTACGTGGTCGAATTAGCGGTGGAGCGCCTATCCGACCTGGAGCACATGATCGGCATTGGAGACGCGGAACCGGTGGCCTTCTTCGCCTATCCCAACAAACCGAGTCGCATTCTGCCGGACGGTTGCACCGTGCAGCACCTGGCCACTGAAGAGGAAGATGGTACAAGGGCGCTGGAGATGTTGGTCGACGCGCTGGACGCTCACAACGAAACTCCGTCCGTCGCCGAACGGCGCGAGCCGGAACTGCCGACGGGTGAGCTAACCCAGGACACCATCGCCGCCGCCGTTTCCAACCTTTTGCCAGAGAACGCCATCGTCGTGGACGAGAGCGTCTCATCGGGCCGTCAGCTCAATTGGCAGACGGCCGGCGCCCTACCACATAGCTGGCTTAGCATCTGCGGCGGCGCTATTGGCATCGGTCTGCCTCTGGCTGCTGGGGCCGGCATTGCCAGCCCGGACCGTAAGATCGTCGGCCTGCAGGCGGACGGTTCAGCCATGTACACTGTGCAGGCGCTGTGGACTATGGCGCGTGAAAACATCGATGCAACCATCGTCATCTACGCCAACCGGGCCTATCGCATCCTGCAGGGTGAAATGACCGCCATGGGCGTGAAGGAACCGGGCCGGGTCGCCAAGGACATGTTCGGCCTGGACCGCCCGGACTTGGATTGGGTTTCAATTGCCAAAGGCATGGGCGTCGAAGGAGAGAAGGTGGAAGAAACGGAAAGCTTCATCGACGCCTTCCAACGCGGCCTGGCCACCGACGGGCCCTATGTGGTGGAGGCGGTGATTTAGGGGACGAACCTTCGGCGCGTCGGAACGCTGATCGGCCACACAATCAAGGCGCGGGACCTAGACGAAGATTTCGAGTGCGCCGATGACAAGAAACACAAGCGCCAGGGCTATCGCGGCGCCGTAGACCATGATGTTGCAGACGGCCTTGATGGTGAAAGGTTCATTTAAGTTCATATGATGCTCTTTTCGTCTCTATACATTTGGGCAGCCTTATCGCGCCTTAACTGTATCACAGCGTGACGGGCAGATCATAAACGTTGATTCTGGCATAGGCTAGGGACAACCTTTGTTAGAACACATGATTTTGGCTAATTCAGTCATCCTCAAACTTCACAATTAAATTCCCTGCACGGCCTGACAGACCATGTCCACGACAAATTCGAACCGCCGCCCCAATGTGGGGTTCGCCCATCGGGTAGTTGCCGCCCCCAACGGACATGATCTCGTCCTCACCTGCTTCCAACAGCGCCGTCTGCACCTGTGTGCAGGCCTTCGCCATTGGGTTCGCCTTCCCGCAAATGGAAACCACGCCTTTCACGTGCTCGGTTTGCTCCGTCTTCTACGCCGCCTGAATGGCTATAACCGTCAGCGCCGCCAAGGATACGGTCACCACTTCGTTGCCGTGACCAAAAGGTTTCAATGGCGCTTGCAAAATGTCCCGCAACATCGCCCTAATACCTACATGGAAGCGACACCTGACAACACGCTGACCAGGGGCGGCACGCGACCGTTGCGGGAAACGGAAACCTGGGTCTTCGACTTGGACAACACCCTCTATCCAGAGACATGCCGCCTGTTCGACCAAGTCGATAAGAACATCACCCGGTTCATCATGCAGTTCTTAGGCCTGGAATGGGACGAGGCCTACGGCCTGCAGAAAGGCTATTTCCGTCAATACGGGACCACCATGAACGGCCTGATGACCTTGCACGATGCAGACCCGCATGAATTCCTGGAATTCGTTCATGACATCGACCTCTCTCCCGTCGATAAAAACTCGCGCCTGGATACGGTGCTAGCGAAACTGCCAGGCCGCAAGATCATCTTCACCAACGGCTCAGTGGCCCATGCCGAGGGGGTCATGGGGGCGCTGGGCGTGGCCCACCATTTTGAAGCTATTTTCGACATCGTCGCATCAGACTACCGCCCGAAACCCGACCG
>CAJWVP010000088.1 GCA_913048145.1 uncultured Rhodospirillaceae bacterium | reverse complement strand
AGAATGCAAAGGCGCCCATTGCCCATTTGGCGCTCTTGGTGGACGCCATTAAGAACGGTGATGCCGACCAGCAGGCGGCCCGCCTAAAGAGCCAGCCCACCAACGGTTTGAACGGATTCGCCAAACCTGCCCTCGAAGCCTGGGTCCAGGTCGGCGCGGGAAAGGTAGATGCCGGCCTGAAGACTCTTATGGCCCTTGACGGCGGAGAGGGCTCGCAAGGTCTCCACGATATGCACAGGGCGTTGATCCTTGACTACGCCGGTCGGGCAAGGGAGGCGGAGACCGCCTACGCCAAATTGTTAAAGGATCAAGAACAGCAGAGTTTTCGGTTCACCCATTTGCTTGGTAACCTGTTGGAGCGGGTTGGTAAGGCCGATGAGGCCCGGGCGCTTTACGACGCATTCGCCAAGGCGAACCCAGGAACCATGCTTCTCGTGCCACTCTACGCGCGCCTGGATGCGGGGGCCAAGCCAAACCCCATCGTCGCGACTGCTATTGACGGCGCCGCGGAGGCAATTTTCAACATCGCCAACTCCCTGCGCCAGCAGCGGGCCCGCGAGACTGCCATGGTTTTGGGGCGCTTGGCGCTGTGGTTGAAGCCGAGGTTTCCTATTGCGCAGATGATGGTCGCTGATATCTTGGACGATGACGATCGTTACGAACAGGCCAACGCGATTTATTTGGCGATCAGCTCAAAATCCCCCTTCCGGTTTTCGGCTGACATCCGCCGCGCCAGCAATCTGAACGCCCTCGACCAGGTTGAGCCAGCCATCGCGTTGTTAAACGGGATGGCGGTGGAGTTTGCCGCGACGCCGCAGCCGCTCATCACCCTCGGTGATCTGTTGCGTCGCCACGAACGCTGGGATGAGGCAATCGCCCTCTATACCCGGGCGATTGAGCGGGTCGGGGTCCTGACGCGTCGTCACTGGCGCATACTATATTCGCGAGGCATCGTCCTGGAACGGGCGAAACGGTGGGCGGAGGCCGAAAATGATTTTTTGCGGGCGTTAGAGTTCGAACCGGATCAGCCCTACGTGTTGAACTACCTAGGCTATTCCTGGATCGATCAGGGCGTGCATTTGAAGCGGGCCCTGGACATGATCCACAATGCCGTGCGTCGCCGCCCCAATGACGGCTACATTATCGATAGCCTGGGTTGGGTTTACTACCGGCTTGGCAATTACAAGAAGGCCGTTTTGGAATTGGAGCGCGCCGTCCAGATCCGGCCCGAGGACCCGATTATCAATGATCATCTGGGCGACGCCTATTGGCGGGTCGGTAGGGAACTGGAAGCCCGCTTTCAATGGCAACGCTCGCTCAGCCTTAAGCCGGACGCCAAGTTTGATGTCGATGTCCGCAAGAAGCTGAAGGAAGGCCTGCCGCCGGCGAAACCTATGGGCGCGCCCAGCGAATCGGGCGGCACCAACGATCCTGATAAGACCTGAGCGCCCATGATCATGAATGCGCAGCTGGAAGGCCCCATAGTCATGGAAGCACCGGCCAAGCTCAATCTCTATCTACATGTCACCGGGCGGCGCGACAACGGCTATCATGAACTGGACAGCCTTGTCGCCTTCGCGTCCGTAGGTGACCGATTGCGAGTGGAACCAGCCCCCGAACTGAGCCTTGAGATCGAAGGCCTCTTTGAAGAGGGATTGGATGCGGACGAAGGAAACCTTGTTTGGCGCGCTGCCGAGGCTGTGCGTGCGACGGCAGAAATCAGCGACGGCGCCCGAATGACCTTGACCAAGAACCTGCCCGTCGCGTCGGGGATCGGCGGTGGGTCTGCCGATGCGGCGGCCACCGTGCGCGCTCTGGTACGGCTGTGGGGCGTGCACCCGGCCTCCCACGACCTGTCTGGCTTGGCCTTGTCCCTGGGGGCTGATGTGCCAGTCTGCTTATTTGGCCGGAGCGCCTACCTGCGCGGTATTGGAGAACGGATCGAACCTGGGCCGGCCTTGCCATCAGCGAGCTTGGTTTTGGTCAATCCCGGGGTCGCAGTCTCAACCCCGGCTGTGTTCAATGCACGCCAAAGGCCGTATTCGCAAACGTCGCCGGTCCTGGATGAGACGGACGATGTTGCGGATTTCGTCGACCAGTTGGCGCGGCGCGGTAACGGCCTGTGGGCGCCCGCGATGGACACAGCGCCGGTTATTGGCGAAGTAATCGATGCGCTGGAAGAGGCCGAGGATTGCTTGCTGGCGCGGATGTCGGGCAGCGGCGCAACATGCTTTGGCCTCTTCAAAACACGAGATCAAGCCGATCGAGCAGCTGGGAAGATCAGATCAAAGTCCCCAGCGTGGTGGGTGAAGAGCGCGGATTTAATCGGCTGAGCGTGCCTACGCGGCAGCCGAAGCCGAACCGCTCAAACAAGATTAAGACCGTAGATTATCTCCAGGTGTAGGACTTGAATGGTGATCGCTGGCTAGGTTAATCCCACCTAGGCGGTGGCACCCAAGAAGCTGCCGTGCAGGGGGACTGAATCGAAAGTGCGAAGTTAGATCGCGTTAATCGTAGTGTAAAATATTATATAAAACCTCTTAATCATTTTAGCTTTATTTTCAGAACATCGAATCAAAACAATCAGCCCACAGTGAAGTGATCACGAACCCGAAACCATGTCGAGCACCCCAAAACCAACAGATATTTTCCCCGCAGGGATCGCCAATGGTGAATACGGATTGCCACCGGACCGGCTGGTAACCATGCGTTCGGGGTTGGGCTGCCGGCTCACGGACACGGCGGGTCGCGAATACCTGGATTTCTCAATGGCCTGGGGCTCTTGCCTGGTAGGGCACGCACACCCCGCCGTCGTACGCGCGGTCACCGACCAGGCGGCACAGGGTTCGAACTTCGCCTATTTGAATACCCATGCTCTAGCCGTGGCGGCAGAGATTCAGCGCATTGCGCCAGCTGCCGAACGGTTGCGGTTCTGCGCATCCGGGACGGAAGCCACCATGTATTGCCAGCGCCTGGCCCGGGCGGTGACCGGCCGGTCAAAGATCCTCAAGTTTGAAGGTGCCTATCACGGCGCCAACGAGGCTGGCGTCACCAGTCTGTTCCCGGAAGGCCCGGCCGCCTATCCGGCGCCCGAGTTGACCAGCGCCGGTACGCCGGCCATGCGGGATTACCTTCTGGTGGCGCCCTATAATGATCTCAACGCGGTGAGGGAAATCGTTAGCGACAACGCAGCGGACTTGGCGGGTATTATCATCGAGCCGCTACAGCGCTGCACCCCGCCAAAGCCGGGGTTCCTAGAAGGTGTGCGCGCCGCCGCGACGGAGGCTCGCGCGCTTTTGATCTTTGACGAGATCGTTACCGGGTTCCGTCTGGCCTACGGCGGCGCCCAGGAATACTACGGCGTGTTTCCAGACCTGGTCGCCTATGGAAAGGCCTTGGGCGGCGGTTATCCTATCGGCGTTTTCGCCGGCCGGGCGGATATTATGGAGTGGGTTAGCGAACACCGGATTGGCGGCGATGATTATGTTTGGATGGCCTCGACTTTGGGTGGTAACCCGATCTCCACGGCGGCGGCGAATGCCGCTCTTTCTGTGTTCCGAGAGCCTGGAGCCTACACGCGCCTTCATGAACTGGGCCAGTATCTGCGCGCTGGACTGACGAAAGCGCTTCGGGCGCGTGACGTTCCCGCGCAGGTGATTGGCGACGGTCCGTTGGGTCAGGTGGTGTTCTCGCCGGAACCCGTCTACGACTATCGTACAACCCGTAAGGCTGATCCGGCTATGGGTCGGGCTCTAATGCTTGGGCTCTTTGACCGGGGGGTCTTTCTGAACCCCATGGGAACCAAACTCTACCTGTCATTGGCCCATGACGAGGCGGTCTGCGATGCTCTTGTTGACCGGGTCGACGATGTCCTGAAAGAGATTGTGCGGAGCCGTCCGGACGCTGCCTAACCCGCAGTTTTGTTTAGGGCGACCGGGCCAGTGGATCATGGATGTTTCAGCAGTATTGTGATTTCAAGGCGCGTTGCCTCTAGCACGAGGAACGGCCAACAGGCGCGCTGGTCGAAAATCATCGCCGTGGCGCTTGCGGGCCCTCGCAAGAAGCCTTATGTTTCCGGCGACTTCGGATGGGGCGTAGCCAAGTGGCCTAAGGCACCGGTTTTTGGTACCGGCATTCGGAGGTTCGAATCCTCCCGCCCCAGCCAAAACTCACTTTTCACGGAATTTCCTCCAGCATTGTCTCCCGAATGGGATGAGACAGAGGGGGTTTCTAGAAAAAAATTAAAGGGATTTTGAAAGGTGGCGTCCACCAATCCGTCGAGTTTGTGCACATATATGGCGTGAATGCGATTGTCTGGATATCTGCTTTCCGCTTGATCGTCGCTCCATGTTCCTGGCGCTTGTCCGCATGGCGGGCGTGAATGGCTTCGCGGATCGCATCCAGGACCTCGTAGTCAAACCGCGGATGGCCGAGAATGTTGGTGAATTGTCGGCGAATTACAATAGACATTTTGATGATGCTGCAGACAACTACCAAAATGCAAGTTTCGCTTGGCCGTGGTCGTTGTTAAGACCTGAGGAGTCAAGAGCATTGGTCTCAGTTTCTAGCAACATAGCGAACATTGAATTTCTAGATTGAGGAACTGGTGCGGGATTTTATTCGCGGCTGTTTCTCGATCTTGGAGCCCGGCATGTAACAGCAGTCGATGCGTCTAAGAACATGGTTGTAGCTCTCGGCGATGATAACCGGATTACTGGGATCACTGGGAACGCAGAAAACCTCCGGCTCGAAAAAAATTTCAATTGATTTGTTGCGCCGGACGGCTCGAATTTGTCTCAAGACCGCTAGAAATATTGGAGGTGGCACGCAACCACGCTAATCCTAAGACACGGTTTGTCATCTTGGTTCCGCGTGACACCGTATGGGGTGCCTGTTGTCGCCTTTTCCATTATAGGCATGGGCTCAACATTGCGCTTTTTGACTTATCAGATATTCAGAACCTCGCGGCACAAGCTGGCTGGGAGATTAGTGACCAACTCCAGGTGTGGCCGTTCACTTACATATCGAGTTTGAAGTTGCTTCAATGACACAAAAGGCAGTATTCATTTCGAATCAGAAAAATGGACGCATGAATTTTTATAAGTATGCGACCGAAACAGATTAAAATTTGATGTTTATCGAATAAATGGAATCTTAGTATATGCCACAATATGATGAAAAATATAATAATAAAATAAATTTTTATTTTTTATTTTCTATGTGTTTATTTATTTTCATTTCTATTTATTTTCGATTCTCATTTGGAGATGGAATTCGGTATAGTCTTTTTTTTGATAGAGATATATTTCGCGCTTATAATTTGTATGAGGATTTTCAGTTTGCCGGCGCGGAATTGAGTCAAGGCGGGCGAGCGCCAGGTGGGTTTTATTATTACCTTCTCGCGTTGATCAGAGGAATTTCTCCGGACCCACTTCACATTCATTGGATCATGTTGTTGATGAATGTGGCAGGCATCGCCTGGCTTGGATATTTAGGTCTTCGCCATTTTGGCCTTTTAGCTGGGGTTGCCGCAGCCGCTTTTTATGCGACCGCTTTTGAGCAATATGGACAGCATTTCCGTTTATGGAATCCAGGGTTCGTGTCATTATTTGCGGTCGGGACCCTATGGTTTTTCCTACAAGCCTTGTCCGCAAACAATCCTCGCCACTTAAGTTGGTGTGGTTTGCTCGCAGCATTTCTAACGCAAATTCACTTGTCTGGCATTTTTCTTCTGGTTTTGGTGCCGATCTCATATCGTTTATTTATAGGTGAAATTCGGATACGGGATTGGCTGTGGTATGGTGCGGCTGTCTTCATGGCTTTTTCACCAGCTATTGTTTATGAAGTTAGTCACAACTTCGAAACAATCCGAAGCATGGGCATGTATCGAGATGCTTTTTACGAAATCGGCCGCGTTGACACGATAGCCTGGAACGCACGGTTAACCTCTTTTATCAAACTTGGTCTTTCTTCTCTTTACGGTATTGGATTACGAGATTGGCCTACAACAGCTACGGCGTGGCTAACAGCGGCACTTGGCGTAGGGGCCTCGAGCTTCATGTTTGCGGTTGGGTTCCTGTATCCAATAGTGGTGCGTATCTCCACCTCAATGGGTATGAAAAGCAATTCACAAGATATTACTTCTCGCGAAACCGCGATCCTTCGAGCACTGGTTTTCGTGATCGTTGTCAGCTTTTTTTCGATGATGATCTTATCGATATCGGATAATGCTCGTAAGTTCAATATCCTGCTACCATTGACAGCGTTAATTGCAGGTCTCTTTCTGCGCGTTCTTTTTCATAGAGTTCGGGAAAAGTTATCTGGAGGGAAAAGTGTTTTTGCTCTGGGTTTGATTGCCATTTGGGGCGTGAGTCACTTCACCTGGAGTACGTTATACGCGCCCCACAATTTAAAAGAGGCCGAAAGTCTCACGAGCCTTGGAGAAACACAGCATGCTGTAGCCGCTCTACGCAATCAATTCCATTTTTCTGATGAGGATATCTCTCGCCGCGTATCCTGGATGCGTCATCTCCCAGATGGGAATTGGACATTTATTGGGGGGAGAACATCTGCTGTTAATTATCTTTTGGCGTTACATCCAGAATCAGCGCAGGGCAAAAGTGAGGGAATTAATTGCCTAATGTTAATGCGCCACTCCATAAATAATTTACCTATTGGCCTAAAAGAAATTGAAAAAGCCTTTAGCATCATCCCAAAGGGTGTAGTTGTGGATCGTATTTTGGAGCCCAAAACCGATAAGTTATTCACCTACGTGCCGTATAGCCTGAAATCTGAGAATTGCATTCATACATTTACTAATAGGTATATTTTGACCAATAACGAGCGCCTAATTGATCAAAATATTGATAAAATTCGCGACAATACATTGTCATTATTTTCCGCATCAGAGAATGAAATTAAAATGCTCTTTAACACCGGTGGATCAACAAATGACAATTACTTAGTTGTTCTAAGATCCGAAAAAGGAGAGCGAAGGGCTTCACTTCATGGAAACCAATTGCGAGGAGAAATGGGACTTCTGAGGCACCGGTTTCTGCGACCCCGACTTGAATTATTAGAAAAAGACTCTTTGAGGGTTTTATTCACACTTGATATTTTTAATGGTTGGTTAGGCGGTCAGCCTCTTTCAACCACGCAGATGCCGGAAAATAATATATTCTTAACGCCATGGTCATCCGAACCTGAACTTGTTCCGTCTGGAGAATATTTAATCCGCTTTGCAGCTGATAACTTAGCCATATTAAAACGTGATTATGGGGCATTTCATCGTCAGTCTAGGGCGGCGGTCTCAATACCGTAATACTACACCTCATGAGCATTACATGATAAAGGGAGGATAAAGAGTGGGTATTAATCGCTTGCATTCTGTGACCGAATGCAATTGACAAGGCTCCAAGAAATGGGGGGTTTTGGTTGCACTGTGACGCTTTGGAATTCAGCTTTTTGATTTTCATGAAATCAAACGTCTCCTGATCGGCATCACTTACCCCTTACCTGCCCCACGGTTCGCAGGCTGGAGCGTGGTTAAGCTTATGCTGGTTATTCCACCACATCATGCACCTCCTGTTGATGCTTAACCAGTTCAACGGGTGAAATCTGGTAAGCTTTGGGATAGAAGTGGCGCAATCGGTGAGGCACACTGAAGCCATGACCGAGGCTGTCCGCATCGACCCTGAGACTGGATTGAAGGTTTTCAACACCCGCGCTGCCGCCAAAGTCGCAGATGTCTCCGGTTATGGGTACGCCGCAGTTAATAACGATGCGCTGAAGATCCTGCCGCCGCCGCCGCCAGGCGCGGTCTTCAACGCCGATGAACAGGCTAAGTACCGGGCTTTCAAGGAGGCTCGGCGCGGAGTGGCTGACTTCATGGCCATGGAGGGGGATTTCGCCCGCTACCTTGAAGACGTCTATTCCTCCAATCAGATTGAGCGCAATCCGCTCACCGATACCTGTGAGATTCTTGTCGTTGGCGCCGGGTTTGCGGGCCTGTTGCTCTGGTACAAGCTGTCGAAGGCCGGTTTCACAGACGTGCGCTTTTGTGAAAAGGGCGGCGACGTGGGCGGCACCTGGTATTGGAACCGCTATCCGGGCATCGCCTGCGACGTGGAATCTTACAGCTACATGCCGCTCCTGGAGGAGATGGATTACATACCAACCATGAAGTTCGCGTCGGGCTTTGAGATCTATGAGTACTGCCAGAACATGGCTGAACGGTTTGGGTTTTATGAGCGCTGCCTATTCCACACGACGGTGGAGACGACCGAGTGGGACGAGGCCGCTGGCCGCTGGACCGTCAAAACGGACCGGGGCGACGCCATGCGCGCACGCCATGTGGTTCTGGCCAACGGCATCTTGACGACGCCGAGGTTGGCACGCATCGACGGCATGGAAACCTTCAAAGGGGCAAGCTTCCACACTTCGCGATGGGACTATCGGGTGGATTTGAAGGGTAAGCGGGTCGGCATCATCGGGACCGGCGCGACAGCGATCCAGGCGGTGCCGGAGTTGGCCAAGGTGGCCGAAGAACTCTATGTGTTTCAGCGAACGCCTTCATCCGTAGATGTCCGCGACCAGCGCGCCACCACGCCCGAGGAAATCCAAGAATGGTCGAAGACGCCGGGCTGGGCTCGGGCGCGGCGCGCCCGCCTGGCGAAGATCACGTCTGGGCGCTCAGCTCTGCAGGGCCATGACGATTTTCTGGCCGGTCGGGTCGACGACTTCAAGGAACGCAAAACACACAGTCGCAAGCTGGCCCCGGAGGAGCTGATAGAAAAGCAGCTCAACACCAGTTTCCGGATCATGGAACAGATCCGGGGACGGGTGGACGCGGTTGTCACCGACCCGACGATGGCGGCGGCGCTCAAACCCTATTATCCCTATGGCTGCAAGCGGCCGACTTTCCATGACGAATACCTGCCCGTGTTCAACGAGCCGCACGTGACCTTGGTGGACACGGCGCCCTTAGGGGTCGGGGAGATCAACGAACGCGGCATTGTCCACGACGGCGTGGAGTACCCACTGGATGTTCTGATCTACGCAACTGGGTTCAAGTGGATGGGCACGTCCAGCTTCAACATGATAAAGGGCCGGAACGGGCAGACGCTCTATGAGAAATGGCGTGCGGAGGGGACGAAAACGTACCTCGGTCTGCACAGTCGGGGTTTTCCAAATCTCTTTATCGTTTCGGGGCCCCAGGGCGGCGGCGGGCAGTTCAATTTCATCCAGGTCATCGACGCGCATACGGATTACGTCACCTGGATGATGGAAACCATGCGCGAGAAGGGCACGGGCATCGTCGACGTGGCCGCGGAACCAGAGGAGGCTTACGCCGCTCACTGCCGCGAGGCCGACCTCCGAACCCGTCCGCTTCGCGATTGTATCTCTTATTATAACGACGAAGGGAATGCTGAGCCAGGCAGTCTGGCCTACTATGGCGGGCCGGAGAAATGGCATGAGCTCTGCCACGACGCGCAAGAATCGCTCGACGCGTTCATTTTCGAGCCCGCGCCGGTGGATAACCCAAACGACTGATCGTTAAGTTTGTCGAATGCCGATAATTTGGCACCCCTCCGACCTTGGAAAAATCCTATCTACCCATCCTTTCTTTGGCTTACGTCTTCACCGTGCCGGTGCTGGTGGCGCTTACCGATCGCGTCGATCCAAAGCGCATCTATCTCCTGGGCGTGACGACCATCGCCG
>CAJWVP010000087.1 GCA_913048145.1 uncultured Rhodospirillaceae bacterium | reverse complement strand
AGGGGCCTTGATCTACACGAAGCGGGAAATTTCTGACAAGGTGAGCGAAGAGCTTCTGGCGACCTGTGTCTCCACCACCTTCGCACGGGCCAACGGCGGCTTCGGTGGCCCATCCATCGAACAGCCGAAACCTCACGCACTTCCCAACCGGAGTCCCGATGAAGTCTGTGATATCGCAACGTTGCCTCAAGCTGCGTTGATCTATCGCCTATCAGGTGACCCAAACCCGCTACACGCATCACCGAAGGTAGCCAAGACGGCTGGCTTCGAGGCGCCAATCCTGCACGGACTTTGCACACTTGGGGTCGCGGGACGCGCCGTCCTCAAGACCTACTGCGACAATGATCCGGCGCGCTTCAGGTCCTTGAGGCTCCGGTTCTCTGCGCCGGTTTATCCGGGCGAGACCGTTCGGACGGAAATGTGGAAAGACGCCAACAACGTCTCCTTCCGCGCGAAGATCGTTGAGCGCGACGCGGTTGTCCTCAACAACGGGTTGGTAGAGATCGCCGACTAAACTGGCAATCGGGTCGAGGGTGCAAACGCATGTCAGACTCCGAAGATAAGCTTGGGTTCTTGTTCCACGATGTGGCGCGGTTTCGCTCGATCGTCTTCGACGACTTCATGCAGGCCTACGACCTGACCCGAGCCCAATGGTGGGCATTGGCGAACCTCTATCGCCATGACGGGTTGACCCAGCGGGACCTAGCCGAACGCCTGGAGATTGGCGCAGTAACCGTAAGCGGCCTGATCGACCGGCTGGAAGCCCAAGGCTGGGTAAAGCGGCGCGATGACCCGGCCGACCGCCGCGTTAAAAGGGTCTGGCTAACTCGACGGGCTGAAGACATACGGCCTTCCATGTCGAAGAACGTCACCAAAATCAACCGGACTTCCACCAGGGGGTTGAGCAAGGACCAGATTGACTCTTTGGTGAGCATGCTGAGGGTAGTCCGCTCGAACCTGCTCGATGAGCTGAACGGTGTTGCGCAAAAACAAATTACGGAGAGAGGGAAGAATGGGACCGCTTAAGGGAATAAAAGTTGTTGAATTGGCCGGTATCGGGCCGGGGCCATTCTGCGCCATGATGCTGGGCGACATGGGGGCCGACGTCGTCCGCATTGACCGCATCGGCGGGCACCCTATGAATACGCAGCCGCGAAAGAACCCACATTACCGTTCGCGCCGTTCGGTGGCCATAAATCTGAAATCGCCAGAAGGGGTCGAAGCGGCCCTGAAACTCATCGACGAGGCTGACGCACTGGTCGAGGGGTTTCGGCCCGGCGTCATGGAACGCCTTGGTCTTGGACCGGACGTTTGTTTGGAACGCAATTCGAAATTGGTCTTTGGCCGAATGACTGGATGGGGACAGGAAGGGCCGCTGAGTATGTCCGCCGGTCACGACATCAACTATTTGGCTATCACAGGCGCGCTGCATGCCATCGGCACTAAAGAATCTGGCCCAGTGCCACCCTTGAACATGGTCGCCGATTACGGTGGTGGTGGCATTTTCCTGGCCTACGGAATTCTGGCGGGGATCATCTCCGCTAAAACTACGGGAAAGGGCCAAGTCGTGGACGCGGCTATGACTGACGGGGTGCCTTTGCTGTTGGGCGGCGCACACGCAAGGCTGGCCATGGGGTTATGGCGCGACGAGCGCGAAGCCAACATCTTAGACGGCGGCGCCTACTTTTACGGAACCTACGAATGTTCCGACGGCGAATGGATTTCAATCGGTCCAATCGAGCCAGAATTTCACCAATTGATGTTGGAGAAGTTGGAGCTAACAAAAGCGCCGGAGTTCAAAGACCAAAACAACCCCGACACCTGGCCCGCCGCCCGCACCAAGTTGCGCGAGGTCTTCAAGACCCAGCCGCAGAAGCACTGGTGCGACCTGATGGAGAACACGGACGTCTGCTTCGGTCCTGTGCTCAGCCTATTAGACGCCCAAAACCACCCCCACAACAAGGCCCGCGGCACCTTCATCAACATCGCCGATACTATGCAGGGCGCGCCAGCCCCCCGCTTCTCAGGAACGCCGGCGGACACGCCGACGCAACCGCCGCTGGCCGGCGAGCACAACCATGAGGTCCTGTCCGAGTGGGGATTCGACGATGTAACTATCACCGCCTTAAAGGACTCTGGCGCCATCTAGGGAGAACATCGAAACATGAGTGTAGGAATTCACGAATTCGGCGGTTACGTGCCAATCCAGCGACTGAAGCGCAAGGCCATCGCCGACGCCAACGCCTGGTTCAACCCGGCGCTGCGCGGGCTCGGCAAGGGAGAGCGATCGATCTGCAACTGGGACGAAGACTCGGTCACCATGGCCGTGGAAGCGGCACGCGACGCGCTGGGCGGCACCGGGTCGGGCAGTATCGACGCTGTCTACTTTGCATCCACGACCCTTCCATTTCAGGACCGTCAGAATGCCGGCATAATTGCAGAAGCGCTACACCTGGGCTCGGAGCTGCTGACTATGGACGTTGCGGGATCGCAACGCGCGGGCACAACGGCACTGACCGCAGCGCTAAAGGCCGCCGCGTCCGGCGATCGGATCATCGTCGCCGCCAGCGAGAAGCGCCGCACCAAGGCTGCCAGCCCCATCGAATTGACCACCGGCGACGGTGCCGGCGCTCTGGTCATCGCCGAGGGTGACGGCGCGGCAAAACTTCTGGGACGGGCCACCCACGCGGTGGACTTCGTCGACCACTACCGAGGCCAAGACGAAGCTTTCGACTATTTTTGGGAAGAACGCTGGATCCGCGACGAAGGCTACAACAAGATAGTCCCCGCCGCGGTCAACGCCGCCTTAGCCAACGCGGGGATCAAAGCCGGGGACGTCAACCACTTCATCTTCCCCGCCGCTGCAGGCCGAGTAGCCGCTGGCCTAGCGAAGAAGCTTGGTATTCCTGACGCTGCCGTCCGCGATAACCTGCAAGGCACCGTAGGCGAAGCTGGCTCCGCGCACGCCATCGTAATGCTTGTGCACGCGCTGGAAGAGGCAAAGCGCGGCGATATCATCTTGGTTGCCAGCTTCGGCCAAGGCTGTGACGCCCTGCTCTTCGGCGTCACTGACGCCGTCAACGACGCGAAGCCGGCGGCTGGCATTTCCGGTTCCATCACGCGTCGCCGTGAAGAGGAGAACTATAACCGCTTCCTTGGCATCAACAACCTTGTCAATATGGAACAGGGACTGCGCGCCGAGGTTGACAAACAGACCGGCATGACGACCCTTTTCCGCAACAAGGAAATGATCCTCAGTTTGGTTGGCGGCAAGTGCTCCGAATGCGGGACGCTGCAGTATCCAAAAAGCAACGTCTGTGCCAATCCGAACTGTGGCGCCGTTGGCACCCAGGAAGATCAGCCCTTTGCTGACATGCCGGCAAAACTGAACTCCTTCACCGCCGACAGCCTAACCTTCTCCCCAGACCCGCCCGCCTATTACGGTATGGTCCAGTTTGAGGACGGCGGGCGCGGCATGTTGGACTTGACCGACGTCGATCCGAACAGCGAATTGGAGGTGGGCCAACCCTTGCGAATGGTCTTCAGGATCAAGGAATTTGACACGAAACGCGGGTTCCGCCGATATTTCTGGAAAGCGACGCCCGACACGGAACAGGAAGGAGCTTAATCATGGCTAGCGGAATTAAAGATAAAGTCGCCATTCTCGGTATGGGGTGCTCGAAATTCGGTGAGCGCTGGAACGATAATGCCGAGGATCTGATGCTCGAAGCCTTCACCGAAGCACTGGAAGATGCGGGCATCGAGAAAAGCCAGATCGACGCCGCCTGGTTCGCCACAGCCATCGAAGAACAACACGTTGGCAAGTCGGGCATTCCGCTCGCCATGGCGTTGCGCCTACCATACATCCCAGTGACGCGGGTAGAAAACTACTGCGCATCTGGCTCCGAAGCTTTCCGAGGCGCTGTCTACGCTGTCGCCTCCGGCGCGGCGGATATCGCGCTCGCCGTTGGTGTCGAAAAGCTCAAGGACACGGGCTACGGAGGCCTGCCGCAGCGTTCCCGCGGCGCCCTGAACGACCAGTTCTGGTCCAACAACTCCGCACCCGGATCCTTCGCCCAGTTGGCCAGCGCCTACCAGGCCAAGCATGGCGTCGATAAGAACGACCTGAAGCGGGCCATGGCGCATATCTCCGTAAAGAGCCACGCCAACGGCGCCAAGAACCCTAAGGCGCACCTGCAAAAGGCCATCGACGAGGACCGCGTCATGAGCGCGCCCATGATCGCCGAACCACTTGGCCTCTTTGACTGTTGTGGCGTGTCGGACGGGTCGGCCTGCGCCATCGTGACTACGCCGGAGATCGCCAAGTCCTTGGGCAAGACGGACCTGATTACCGTCAAGGCCCTACAGCTTTCAGTCTCCAACGGTACAGAAGCGCAGCACAACTCATGGGACGGCAGCTACTTCATGACTACCCAGACGGCGGCTAAGAAGGCCTACGAGGAAGCGGGCATCAAGAACCCCCGCAAAGACCTCTCGATGTTCGAGGTGCATGACTGTTTCTCTGTCACCGAGTTGGTAACCATGGAGGATCTGTTTATTTCGCCTGAAGGCGGCGCCATCAACGACATCATGGACGGCTTCTATGATTCCAACGGCTCCATTCCCTGTCAGATCGACGGCGGGCTGAAGTGCTTCGGCCACCCAATTGGGGCGTCCGGGCTCCGGATGCTATACGAAATGTATTTGCAGATGTTGGGCCGAGCCGGCGCGCGTCAGCGCGAGGATAACCCCGTGTTCGGCCTTACCCACAACCTCGGCGGTTTTCCACACCAAAATGTCGCCGCTGTTTGCGTCGTCGGACAGGATGGCGCCTAAATTGCCTTATAGAGACGGAGTTATCCCATATGTTTTATGAGCCAAAGGATGGCCACGGCCTGCCGAAGAACCCCTTCAACAGCCTCGTCATCCCCCGTCCTATCGGGTGGATCAGTTCCGTCGATGGCCAGGGTAACGTCAACCTCGCTCCCTATTCATTTTTCAACGGGGTCAGCTATCGCCCACCAACGGTGATGTTCGCGTCCGGCAATGGCGAGGTAGAAGACGACGGCATGAAGGATAGCGTGCGTAACATCATTGAAACGGGCGAGTTTGTTCACAATTTTGTCACCTGGGATGTGCGCGATGCCATGAACCTCTCATCCGCCACGACATCGAAGGACGTGGACGAATTGGCCGCGGCTGAATTGACGCCGATCCCCTCAACACTGGTTAAGGCGCCCCGGGTCGCAGAATCGCCAATACACTTCGAATGCAAGCTAGTCCATCACCTGGACCTACCGAACACCACGGGCAATTCCAAGTACACGGTGCTCTTCGGCGAAGTCATCGGCGTCCACATCGCCGATGAACTCATCAACGAAGAAGGCAGAATAAATATCGACAAGCTGCATCCCATCGCACGCATGGGCTATCAGGACTACACAGAAGTAACAGCCGAGACCGTTTTTACCCTGGAGCGTCCCGGTTTTCTCTCCAAGGACGATCTTTTTACATTCCCAAAGGAACCCGACGCGGCAGAATAAGACCACGTGTGGACAGTAAACTCTAATGAACGACACCATCACCCTTGAAGTGTTCACCGATTACGTCTGCCCCTGGTGCTATCTGGGCGACAACCGGTTGAAAAAGATTAAAGAGAACTACGACATCGAAGTGAAGCTTGTGCACTTCCCCCTGCACCCGGAAACGCCGGCCGAGGGTCGAGAACTGCGGGACCTGTTTCGTTGCGGCCCGGAAGAAATCGCCGAGAAGAACAACCGCATGCGGGGTCTCCTTGCGGCTGAAGGGCTGCCGTTCAAGGACCGGACGCACACCTACAATTCTCGCATCGCCCAGGAAATCGGCACTTGGGCCGAAACCAAGGACAGCGGCGAGGCCATCCACGACAAGTTCTTCGAAGCCTACTTCGTCGAAGGCCGCAACGTCGGCGACACGAGTGTAATCCTGGATGTCGTCACCAAGGCCGGCCTGGACGTGGACGAAGCTCGCGCGGTAATCAAGGATCGTCGTTTCAAGGAAGCGGTGGATGGGGACTGGTCGAAATCGCACCAATACGGCGTGACGGGGGTGCCAACGTACTTCGCCGCCGGCAAGGGCCTGGTCGGCGCGCAGCCCGTCGAGGCGCTGGAGCACCTGATGTCAGAGGTCGGAGCCAAGAAGCGCATCGCCAACGCCGCCAAATAAAAAGCCAATTTCAGTCATGTACACCGACCGCGCCGGAGTCGATCAATTCGGCCACTGTATCATCGTCCAACCCCCAGTCGGATAGGACCTCTGCCGTATGTTCACCGGGTTTTGGTGACGGCCGCTGGATGGCACTAGGTGTCCGGCTAAAACGTGGCGCCGGTGCCGGCTGGGTGACGCCTTCATGCTGGACGAAGGTTTTTCGGGTACGGTTGTGGGGATGGTCCGGGGCCTCACCCATGGTCAGTACCGGCGCGAAGCAAACATCGGTGCCTTCCAAGATGGCGCACCATTCGTCGCGGGTCTTTTCCTTGAACATAGCCGCCAGCTTTTCCTTCCATTGCGGCCAGCCCTTGCGGTCCATGCGGGCCGGCATCTCAGTCGAGTCGATACCCATGATCGCCATGAATTGGTCGTAGAATTCAACCTCGATTGGCGCGATGGAGATTGCCTTACCGTCCTTGGTCTCGTAATTCGCATACATGTGCGCGCCGCCATCGAATAGGTTCGATTCCCGCTCTTCAAGCCACCAGCCCGCCGCGTGCAAACCGCGGGTAAAGCTCAGCATGGCGTTTACCCCATCCAACATGGCCGCGTCGATTACTTGGCCCCGGCCCGACGTCCGGGCCTCCAAGACAGCGGCAAGCACACCGATGGCGAGAAAAGTGCCTCCGCCGCCAAAATCACCAATCAGTGCCAGGGGCGCAGGTGGCGGCATGCCAGCGTTACCAATAGCATGCAACGCGCCCGTCAATGCGATGTAATTGAGGTCATGGCCCGCCGCCCCGGCCAAGGGTCCATCCTGCCCCCAGCCGGTGACCCGGCCGTAAACCAGCTTTGCATTGCGTGCCTTACAATCTTCCGGTCCAAGGCCTAGGCGTTCCATGACGCCCGGACGGAACCCTTCAATCAAAACTTCCGCCTGTTCCACCAATTTGAGAACCGTCTCGACGCCGTCCGGGTTCTTCAGGTTGACGGCCACGGAGCGTCGACCCCGCAACTGCGGATCGATGTAGTTATCGTGGGCACGGCCTGGTTTAGTGGGCCGGTCGATGCGGATCACATCGGCGCCCATGTCGGCCAACAGCATGGCACAGAAAGGCGCGGGCCCCTTACCCGACATTTCGATTACCCGAACCCCAAGCAAGGGGCCGCTGGGCGAGGTGGCGCTCATGTTTTTGCCTCTCGGTCCCGGAGGGTTTTGCGGTTGACCTTGCCGGCTGGCGTCTTCGGTAGGCTGTCCACGAACTGAACGATGCGCGGGTACTCATGTCGGGACAGACGCTCCTGGGTGAAGGCTTGGATATCCGCTGTGAAATCATCACCACCTTCGCGTTTCGAGACCACAAAGGCTTTGACCACCTGGCCGCGTTCTTCGTCCGGCACGCCAATGACTGCGGCCTCGTCTACGTCGGCATGCTTCAGCAACATGTCCTCGATCTCCACCGCGCCCATTGTGTACCCCGCCGTGATGATCACGTCATCAGCGCGGCCGCCGTGGTAGTAGAAACCATCCACATCCTTACGGCCCAAATCCTTAGTCGCGAACCATTCGCCCCGGCGCTTCATCATGATCTCACCCATCGTTTCAGGCGGACAGGAACGGCCCTTTGCGTCGTGAATGGCCAATTCGACCCCCGGCACCGGCTTGCCCAGTGACCCGGGTTTGATATCGAAATCTTCCGCGCCCGGATAGGACACCAAGATCACACCCACTTCGGTGGTTCCATAGAAACTACCTGCCGGCGTCCCAAAAGTCTTCCGGATCCACTGATCCGTCTCCGAATCCAGGGGTTCCCCGGTAAACGACAGTTTCTCGATAGAGAAATCGAAGTCAGCGGCTGCCCCGCTGCGACGCATCATCCGGTAATGCGTGGCGGCGGCCGACAAGTTGGTAATGCCCAATTCCACCATACCTTCCATGCAGCGCTGGGCATCGAACTTACCCGAGTAGCTGGACGTCTCCACACCCAAGGACAATGGCGCAATGGTACCGTGCCATAACCCGTGACCCCAGGCTGGCGATGACGGTGTCATGAACTTATCACCGGGACGCACGCCGGTGGCGTAGAGCGTCGATAAGGTCAGGGTGACCAAGGAGCCATGGGAGTGACGGACAGCCTCGGGTAGCTCCCGCGTGGTTCCCGATGTGTATTGGTAAACAGCGATGTCATGGGCTTTGGTCTCTGATGTGAATGCAGGGTTCTCCGTGGCCAGGGCGGCGTCGAAATCCGAGCCTGTGGTCAGTACCTCCAGGCCGTCAATACCAGCTGCAATAGGCGCCTTTTCTGGATTGGTCACCAAGACTTTTGGAGCGCAGTCATCAATCCGAAGTCGCAAACCGTCGGGGCCGAACAGGGTAAATAGAGGCACACCTATACAGCCCGCCTTCATGGCCCCGAACAAGGCGGCGTAGAGCTCGAACGATGGCTCTAGCATGACTGCGATTACGTCCCCTGGGACCAGCCCGCGCCTCCGCAGGTGGTTGGCGAAGCGTCCTGCACCGTCGCTCAGTTTACCAAAGGTGTAGATGTCGATGCTGCCGTCCGCCTTCACCACATTAATTGCGACCGCGTCGCGGGGATGACGATCCAGACACTCATGCGCGATGTTGAAACTTGTCCGATCACCATCAAACAGCGTCCACAGCGCTTCTTTTGAACAATGGCGCTGGGCATCGGCATAGGCGGTGAAGTCGGTCAGAGGACGCATGATCGGGATTGTCAAATTCTCTTCGGTTGGATCGCGGATATCATCCCTTAGACATAAATGTGCGACAATGCTGGCGTCCCCACGAAAGCCCTAAATGAAATACTGAGACAGGAGAGTCTTATGAAACCCACCTTGACCGAGATGATCGGCATTCATTTGCCGGTCTTTATCTCCAGACCAGCGTGACAGTCGAATCTCGACCCTATGTTAAACACGCCAAGGCCACGAATTTCCTCAATTATCCAACAGGACAAATCGTAGGCAGCATAGAATACGAAACGACGGTATGCCAGTTGATCCAAGAGCCTCTGGAAGAGTACCTTTACGCCATGGAGCAGCTGAATAAAATCATCGGCATAACGACGCCTGAAACCCTGATCAAATCCAAACCCGCCGGCGCCGCGTACATACATAGGTTCTAGTCTTTAACGGTGGGTAAAATTTGTTGGCTGTGATTCCTTCTAGCGCTCGGTGGCTCGGCCTCTTAGGGTTAGTTCCGTTCGTTACCATGACATTTGAGGCGGTCACCGATATATCGGCTGGAGCCGATGATGCGAGATTCGGTCTCCGCGCCTACGGCGCAGTGATACTCTCGTTTTTAGGCGGTATTCAGTGGGGTTTGGCGATCCGAAACAGTGACGGTAATGCCCGTACCCGACAGGGCCTCACTCCTATTCTCACCGTGTCGATCGTTCCCTCGCTGATAGGGTGGACGGGACTGGTGGTTGAGGAGTTATTAGGGTTCGGCCTGCTGATCATCGGTTTCGTCCTGGTCTTGATCTCCGACGTGCGTGCCGTAAACAAGGGCATAGCGCCTCGGTGG
>CAJWVP010000086.1 GCA_913048145.1 uncultured Rhodospirillaceae bacterium | reverse complement strand
GCGGCGCCGTGCTGACGGGGCAGAGGGCGTCATCAATGCGGCAGACGTCGGCTTGGTAAAATTCGAAGCCCTGTGAGGTGTCGACCTGCACCGTAAGCTATGATGAGGCTCAGAATTCCGGCTTGGGTAGAAAAGATCGGATGTCACGTAGGGCTTCCGCAAGGCCTACCCGCTGCACGTCAACGTCGGGTGGGAAGGCGCTGAGTAGGCGGCTCGGCAGGCCTCGATCGAGCATGACGAATACACCCCGATCACCGTGGCGGCGGAGCAGCCGGCCATAGGCCTGCTTGAGTTTAAGGCGGGTCAGCATCTCATCGTAAGCGCGCCCACCAAAAGTGGTTTTCCGGGCCCGGTGCAGGATTGTCGGGCGCGGCCAAGGTACGCGATCGAAGGCGATCAGACGCAGCGAGCGGCCGGGAACGTCAACCCCGTCGCGCACGGCGTCCGTACCCAGCAGGCAGGTATCCTCCTCCGCTCGGAAGATATCGATGAGCGTGCCCGTATCCAGGGGTTCCACATGCTGGGCCAACAGGGGCAGGTTTGCGGCCTCCAATGGCGGCGCGATCCGCTCGTACACGGCGCGCAATCGGTGGATGGCCGTGAACAGGCCTAAACCGCCGCCGCCCGCGGCCAAGAACAGCTCCCGATAAGCCGCGGATACCTCGTCCGCGTTGTTGCGGTTGATGTCACCGATCACATAAATCCGAGTCTCACCCGCGTAGTCGAAGGGCGAGGGATGCGTCGCCTGATGGGACTCTGCCGCGATATAGCCAGCACCGACACGGGTATCCGCGTTGGCCCAACCGTCCTCCCCCTCATCGCCTACGTGATCGCGCAGGCTGGCGGACGTGATCAAAACCCCGTGGGCCGGTTCGAAGACGGTTTCGGCAAGTGGTTGCGTGGGGTCCAGCCAATGCCGAAAAAACCCCACATCTACGTCGCGCCCGCCAGTTCTTGAAACCCCGAACCAGTCGACGAAGAGCGCTGGGGTGTCGCCGGATAGGGCTGTCAGCATAGAGCGCCAGGCAGCCATGGGCTGTAGGCCCCGGCGGGTCAGTGACCGGCACAGGCCATGGATGCGCGCCCGGGCTGCCGGTTCCAGATCGTCCGCCTCGCAGTCCAAGCGCACCAGTAGGCTCTTGCTCAGCTCGAGCAACGGACCTTCCAGGCGCAGCAATGCCGCATCCAGGCATGCCGCGGCGTCTAGGAGGCCGTCGACGGGCGGTCGGGCGTCCGTTTCCATGTCGTATAGACCGTCCGGATTGGCGTCACGGGCGTAGACCTGCTGGCGGACAAGCGCCAGGAACGCCTCCGCTGGGCCCACGGGTTCGCCCCCTCCTAGCCGTTGGCCCCATCCGGCGCCGGGTAGCGCACGCGCTGCGCTGAGAACTTCATCGACGCATTCTTTGGCCTTGTCGTCCCCAGATACAAGATCGCCGACCCGGTCCCGGAGGCCACGACCCCGGCCGCCGCTACGCGCTTGCTCCGGGCCAACCAACCATCGCCTGAGGTCCGCCGTCTCCCGCCCCGACAGGTGCGCCGAAAAGGCGCTGTCGGCGGCATCGAACAGATGATGACCTTCGTCGAAGACATATCGTTGCGGCAGCACGCCCTCCTCGCCGCCACCCATGGCCGCTTGGACCATCACCAAGGCATGATTGGCGACCACTATGTCGGCCGTCCGGGCCCGTCGGACGGTCCGTTCGATGAAGCATTTGCGATAGTGATCGCACGCCGAGTAGATGCATTCGCCGCGCGTATCCGTCATCTCCACGGTCAGGCGTGATCCCAATAGGTCCACTAGCCAGGCTGGAAAGTCGCCCCCGACCATGTCACCGTCGCGGGTCGCCGACGCCCAGCGGGTGATTAGCCCTAGGCCAACGGCATCCGGCGCGCCGCGGCCCGACAGGCGGGCAACGGCGTCGGCAAGGTTCAAAAGGCAGAGATAGTTCTCCCGTCCCTTGCGAATCACAACCCGAGCGTCCTTCTCTACAGGGGTCGGGCACAAACGGTCTAGTTCCGCATCCAGCTGGCGTTGCAGGTTGCGGGTGAAGGTGGAGATCCACACTGTGCCCAGGTTGCGCTCTGACCACAGGCTTGCCGGAGCCACATAACCCAGTGTCTTGCCAACGCCTGTCCCGGCCTCCGCCAGGACCAGATGCGGTTCGCCGCGGTGGTTGCGCGGCTGAAACGCTATCGAGCAGGTCTCGGTAAAGTCGCGTTGGCCTTGGCGATTTTCGGCGCTGCCGCCTAGCAATTCATCTAGGCGGTTCAGGGCATCGCTAGGCTGTATCACTTGATTGTCTGGCGGCGGCTCAGGTTGGACCTCTTGCCAATCGGGCAGGCGTGCCCAAATCCGAAGCCCCTGGCGTGCCGCGCTGGAATGCGCGCCTTCGGGCGCGCCGAGCGCCGTCAGCACAGCCGGTCCCCAGGACCACCCGGACTGGGCCATGACCGTGGCGATGGCGATAGCGTCTTCTCCGCCACGTCGATCGTCTCCCAGGTCCGCCAGCATGGCCCTCGCGGAGGCCATTAAAGATTCAGCTGCGCGCTCCGGCGATGACGGCAACGCCAGGCCCAGGGCCTCGGCGATACCGAGGGGTGTCGGCAACGCAAATTGGGCCGGATAGGTGAAGGCAAACAGCTCCAGGATATCCAGGGTCGGAAAAGGCGCCGTACTTAGGCGCCGCGCAGCCGAACGGGCGTGGCAGACTATTGGGATCACGCCGTTGTCTATCCGGCCCCGGGCGGTTTCAGGGTGAATGTTCTCGATCTCGCCGTCCGGGCTCAGCCAGACACACGATTTGAGGTCCGCCACGATGGCAGGTTGCCGGGGTAGTCTGATTTGGGGACTGGCAAAGGCCATCTGCCCGAGTACCGCTCCCGCGCGCGTCCGTCAAGGGGCTGGGGAATGATGACGCGATGGGCCCGTAGCATGAGGATTTATAGCTGCGCCCTCGAGGTTGTTCATACTGATTTGATCCAACGAATGTGATAAGAATTACCCGCGCTTCACAAGGCGCCAGACTAGGAGGGTACAAAGATGAACCCGTTGGACCAGGCCAAGGATATTTTAGCCCTTTGGAATTAACGCTCAGTCCTATGTGATTGGGTGTTGCCAAGAGCACTCGAATAACGAATTCTCGTCGCATACCGGTGGAGTTTAGCTTTGTTGGCCGAGGAAACCTGTTAGACTCTCAGGATTCGGCAAGGAGCATATTCGTTGAGTGACGATCACCCTATATTGCTTCAAATCACCTCTGACGAGAATTTACGCGCTTACTACGATCGGCGCCGCGATCCGGGTCCCGGGATTGACTGGAATAGAATTGGGCGAGGGTCCACAGATCGCCACAAGGGTCAATGGTGGTCCTTGCCGCGCCGTAATGAGAGAATGGCGGGCCATGGAACGTCGCCAAAACGACGCCAGATGGCCACCCTAAGACGAATGATAAGGGGCCGTGGCTGCCCTGTATAAACTCATTTTTATGCTACCTTGCGAATGTCGGGATTTCGGCTTATGTCCTGTGTCGCGTGAAGTTATGAAGGCTCGGAGGATATTTGCCTGTGTTCAAGAACAACAACAACAAGATCGACATTGGTGACCGTTTTGTGAAAACGGACGATCCTAAAACCGTGTGGATCGTCGCCGGAACGGGTAGCCCCACGGTCTCCATTCCCCACTATCAGGTGGTACGGGAGGGCTACACCAGCCGCATGCGCACTCTGTCAGAACGGGTCTTGCTGGATACGGACTTTTACCGCCGTGTCGACTAAGAACCTTCAGTGGGTGCCCATGTCGGCAACCTGCTTAACGATATAATCTCCCCCGTGTTGATCAGGGCGATCCCATCGAAGGGGTCGCGGAAGCCGCGATTGGATGTTTCCATGATTACCTCCCGGTGTCGCGGGAAGCCTATCTTAGGCGCAGAAAGCAGGTCAAAAAGCGGTGCGTCTAATGGGCATCGACGGGGGTCAGTTCATTTTGTAGGACCAAGGCGGCGGCCACGTTGCGCGCGGGAGCAGTGGCCAGTGGGTCACCATTGGCCGCGTGCACAGCATAGACGGGAACGCCGTTCAGTTCCGTCTGCTTGATATAGGCGACTTCATTGAGGCCCCAATGGGCAAAGGCCTCGGCGTTCATGGTGGATGCGGGTGTGATCCCGGACGCGATGATGTCTTCGGTCATGGCATAACTCCTGTGTTGCGCCCTGCTCTTAAGGACCGCGCGATAAGGGGACTGCTAATTCAACTATTCGACGTCAATGGTTTTTGGTTCTTTCTTCGTCGCTTTAACGCGGTCGGAAATGTGGATCGTGCGAACTTCGGGCTCCGGAACGATGCGTTCCAGGTCCACGTGCAAAAGGCCGTTGTCCATATCGGCACCTGCGACGTCGATACCCTCGGCTAGCACGAAACTTCGTTGGAACTGGCGGGCGGCGATACCCCGGTGGATGTATACGCGATCCGAATCCTCCACCTGCCGGCCCCGTATCATCAGTTGGTTGTCCTCTATGGTGACGCTCAAATCATTCATGGAGAACCCAGCTACGGCCAAGGTGATGCGCAGACCGTTGTCGCTAGTTTGTTCAATGTTATAGGGGGGGTAGCCCTCGGCGGAGGTGCGCGAGGCGCGGTCAAGAATCTGTTCCAGATGCTCGAAACCCAGAAGCAGGGGACTGTTGAAAGCGGTTATGCGAGCCATGACGTGCTCCTCTGATCGGTGAGCGAGTACGTGTCGAGAAGGCCCTCCGCGAGGAGGCGCCTGAACTCTCGGTCGATCACGCACCGAAAGATCCTACGCTTAGAGTTGGAAGATTTTCACGCGAAGTCAACCGTTCGCGGCGCCGCGGAGCTTGCAGCGATCTGAAAAGACCTACTTGTCCTTCTCTTTTTGCCGCTGGCTGATGATTCCCAACTCGATTACCTTGATGCCCTTACTGCCCCTTATATGGCGGGGCGATGGAAATGGTTTACCGGTCAGACTAGGCCTTCTTGCCTTGCCCAATCCAGCGCCTGATCAAGGCTTTTGCCGAACTGCGCCAGCATCTTTTCGATGGTCGCCTCGTCAATGATCAACGGTGGACAGAAACCTATGGAGTCGCCCATGGCACGGATCAGCAACCCATTTTCTTCGCACAAGGCCTGGACCTTGGGGCCGACCTTGGCCGCCGGATCAAAGGACAGGCGATTGGCGCCGTCGGCCATTACTTCGACGCCGGCCAGAAGCCCTACACCGCGGACCTCACCCACCAAGGGATGGTCGGAGAATTCCCGCAGTCTCGCCTGCATGATGGGACCGACCCGCTGTACATGGCCCACGATGTCGCGTTCTTCATAGATTTTCAAAGTCTCCAGGGCTACGGCGGCGGGCACGGGATGGCCCGAATAGGTATAGCCATGGCTGAACCCGCCCAACTCGCCGCTCTGGTCTCGGACTGCCGTATAGAGGTCATCGCTGATCAGCACAGCCGAAATAGGCAGGTACGACGACGAGAGGGCCTTGGCGCAGGTCAACAGGTCCGGTTTGATGTTGAAGGTTTGGCTGCCCCACATGTTACCCGTTCGTCCAAAGCCGCAGATCACTTCGTCGGCTACCATCAAGACGTCGTATTTTTTCAAGACTGCCTGAACTTTCTCGAAGTAAGTGGCCGCCGGCACAATGACGCCGCCCGCACCCATCACCGGTTCGGCGAAAAAGGCGGCGACCGTGTCCGGGCATTCATCCAGGATCAACTGTTCTAGGTTGTTGGCGCAGCGGGTCGCGAATGCTTCCTCCGTTTCACCATCTTCGCCGTATTTGAAGAAATGCGGGCAATCGGTGCGCAGGACCCGGTCCGTGACGGGCAGATCGAAAGCCATGTGCATGCGTGCTAGACCGGTCAGGCTGGCCGACGCGATGCCCGTGCCGTGGTAGGCGTTCTCACGGGCGATGATCTTTTTCTTTTCCGGCTTTCCGATGGCATTATGGTAGTACCAAATGAATTTCATGGCCGTGTCGACGGCTTCCGAGCCCGAATTTTGGAACACGGCCTTGCCCAGTCCCTCTGGCGCGATACCGATGAGCTTCTCCGCCAGATCGATGACCGGTGGCGCGGTCTTGTGCGCGAAGGTGTGGTAGTAGGGCAGCTCCCGTAACTGTCTCGTCGCCGCGTCTACTAGACGCGGTTCGTTGAAGCCCAGCGACACGGACCAGAGCCCGGCTAGGCCCTCGATGAATTCCTTGCCGTCATCGTCGTAGACGTGCACGCCGTCGCCCTTGGAAATGATCTTTGGGCCCTTCTCTTCATGGGCTTTGAGGTCGGTTTGGCCGTGAATGTGATAGGCGATGTCCCGCGCTTCGGCGGAATTGGGCGCGATGGGCATGATGGATCTCCGGTGTTCTGGGTCAGCGGCGCATGTGCACCTGAAGAGCGGAATCTATCTCAGCTTACTAGCCGGTCCAAGCCCTTTGCCGCGCTTTACGGCCTTCGAAACTGTCGCGCGGCACGCGACGGCATGCTACATCACCGTCGGATCTATGGATGAAACCCCGATCCATCCTCTCGTCACCGAAGCCAAGCGTTTGCAGTAGGCGAGCGCCTATCTGAATGCCACCGATCCCCATGCTCGTGCTCTGCGGCACCATCCGCAGGCGCCTGATTTTTTGAGGCGGATCTGCTCGGCCACGTTTGTTTGGCCGAATGCCAGCTGGCCCAAGGCAGGTGGCGCGAAGGTTTTCGAGATTTTGAATGGCTTTTGCGGTTTACTTGCATTGGGCTTCTCCGACCGCTGTTCTCGTGTTGCGACGGCGGTCCGCCGTTGGTTTGTGGTGGCCACACGCATCGTGGTGCTGGGCCAGACCCTCGGCGTTAACGTATATAGTCTCACAATCGAGTTGGGGTGGAGGACGGCCTCGGGCGGTCGCAGCTGCTCACCAATTAAGTGGATTTCGCCGACATGGCGTCGCGTCTGGCCGCTTTCGACCTGGTGATCGCAGTGGATATGTTGGTTGTTCATTCCGCCAGCGCCGTGGAGTTACCGCTCTGGGTGTTGCGGAAGGCGCAGCCAGATTGGCGTTGGAGTGGCGGCGATGCGAACCTCTGGCATCACCAGGCCCGTCTGTTTTGACAATCGCAGCCCAACATTTGGGCGGGTGTCCTAACCGAGGTGTGCTATGTGCACGCGACGGCGGCTGGTTGACAAAATGTCGCGTATGCCGGACGTTATTTCCATGGCGATGGAAGTTTGACTATGGAAAAAACCGACGCCGTCGACGCCCTCGCGGCGCTGGCTCAAGAGACTCGCCTCGATATCTTCCGGACCCTTGTGGAGTATCGGCCGGCTGGCCTGCCGGCGGGAAAGATCGGGGAAATGCTTGAGTTGCCCGGCGCGACCCTCTCGTTCCACCTGAATCAATTGAAGCAGGCCGGGTTGATCACATCGATCCGGGAGGGGCGCTCTTTGATCTATTCAGCGAACACGGACGCCGTCGATGAACTTGCTCAGTACCTGCAAGAGGATTGTTGTTCGAAGTCTCTTGATAGCGGATAATATTCGATAATTTTAGAAATATAGAAGTAGATTTATCTGCGAGCCCTTAACTAGTTCCGACGCCATTGGCGCATTATTGGCAATCCCATCAAGATGTCAGAAATACCGACCACCTATCGCCACCCGCCATCGGCCCGGATGAGGTCCTGGTTGACAGGCTAGGCATGTAAGAGGACGAATGCGAAGGTTTGGGCACATGGGGACTGATCTAGCCTCGCCCAGGAAGAGGGGTTTTTCATGTCGGTGACGGTGACTTTTGTCGGCTCAGGAGACGCGTTTGGCGCCGGGGGGCGGTTTCAGACCTGTATCATGGTCGACGCGCCGGGAACACGGTTTGTTATCGACTTCGGCGCCTCGTCCCTGGTTGCGCTGAACAAGATGGGGATCGAGCACAACTCCATCGACACGGTCGTTCTAACCCATATCCACGGCGATCATTGCGGCGGCATACCCTTCATGCTCATGGACGCCATGCTAGGTGCGAAACGCCAGACTCCTCTAACTATTGCCGGGCCGCGCGAGACGGAAAAAAAGCTGGGCGCCGTAAACGAAGCCTTGATGCCCGGTATGAACGTGATGACGCCTAAGTTTGATCTCAACTACGTGGAAGTCGACGTCATGACGCCGACCCAGGTGGGGGACCTGACAATCACGGCCTATCCAGCCAATCACACTGGCGAAACCAACCCTACGTCGGTACGCGTGGAGGTGGCGGGCAAGGTGATTTCCTATACGGGAGACAGCGCCTGGACCAAACACATGCACAAGGTGGCTGAGGACGCCGATCTGTTCATTTGCGAATGCTACTTCTATGAAAAGCCGATCCGGTTTCATATGAACTATCCGGATATTCGTGAGCACCGGGCAGAGCTGAAATCGAAGCGCACTATCTTGACACATTTCAGTCGCGAAATGATGCTGCACAAGGATGATGTTTCCGAAGAGACAGCCTATGACGGGCTTGTCGTCGAACTCTAAGGCGAAAAAGACGTCCAATGACCACACGGACTGGTCTCAACGATTTCCGCCGCATGGACAGATTAGTGATACCCACTGGATGGGGGACATCGGGTGTCGCGTTCGTTCACATTAACGAGATCAAGGCTGAACGCCGAGCCGCTTTCCCGTCTCGGGAAAGGTGCTAATCTGCCGCCCATGAAGACGCAATCCTATTGGTGCGAACGCGCGCTTCTCGCGGATGGCTGGGCCGATGCGGTGCTGATCGAGGTCGACGTAGCCGGCACCATCGCCACGGTGACATCAGATACGGACCCCGGAGACGCCGATCGCATTGGCGGCGTTGTTCTTCCCGGCATGCCCAACCTGCATAGCCACGCCTTCCAGCGCGCTGCCGTCGGGCTGACGGAGCGGCGCGTTTCGGGCACCGGCGTGGAAGACAGTTTCTGGACCTGGCGCCAGGTAATGCACGGCTTCGTCATCGGCCTTACGCCGGAAGACAACCAAGCCATCGCCGCCCAGCTCTACGTAGAGATGCTGAAGGCTGGCTACACGGCCGTTGGTGAATTTCACTATCTGCACCTGGACCCCGACGGGAAGCCCTATGCCGACCGGGCGGAGATGAGCCACGGGATCACCAGCGCCGCGGTACAAGCCGGCATCGGCCTTACGCATCTGCCGGTCCTCTACTCCGTCGGAGGTTATGGCGGTGTGGAACCCAATGACGGCCAACGCCGTTATATCCTCGAGGTTGAGGACTTTCTCAATTTGGTTGGTGGGCTGATCAGCACTCATACAGACGATCCGCAGGTCCGTATCGGCATCGCGCCCCACAGTGTCCGCCAGGTTCCCGCCGCGCCTTTGGCCGCGGCTCTTGACGGCTTTACGGAACTGTTGCCAGACGGCCCCATTCACATTCACGCTGCCGAACAGGTGAAGGACGTTGACGACCACGTGACTTACGCCGGGGAGCGGATCAAGTGGTTCTTCGTGAAGCAGAAGGACGTCGTGATTAATTGGATGAAGAGTCTTCAGGGATCTTCTCAGGAGCACATGTATTCGTCAGTTTGGACGAAGCATGTGCGCACTCTGGAGAATGACCAGATGGTCAAGCACCTCGTTTTCCAAGCGTATGACAAGGCCGTGAACCGGCAGTTGGAGCACTTCACGGAGCTCTTCGCGAACGTCCTGGACTCGATTTTCGCAAACCCATGGGCATTTCTCAAGAGGGCGTCTAGCTTCACGGACTACGTGGGGGCGGACGATCACAACAAGATCGAGGC
>CAJWVP010000085.1 GCA_913048145.1 uncultured Rhodospirillaceae bacterium | reverse complement strand
GTAGACGTCACCGGCTTCCACGGTTCCCGCGATGGAAATCGTATCCTTTTGTGCGGCGGCAGCCGGGCCAGCGGCCGCTGTCACAGTGGCGTTGGCAGGCCCATTTGCTTCGAAGGCGGCGACAATATTGTCACGGATAGCGGACAAACTTCCCTCCGCGCCTGTCACCGTATAGGAAATGGTCTGGGTAGAAATATTATTGTCTGTACTCGCCAGCGTGAATTCGTAGACGTCACCGGCTTCCACGGTTCCCGCGATGGAAATCGTATCCTTTTGTGCGATTGATCCATCCGTTGCACTGGCCGATGTGGTAAAGGAAGTCCCGGCCGCATTAGCGGTCAGGGCGATTTCGCCATTGTTTTTGCCCGCTGCCGCGGTCACGCTTGCGGCGATTGTCGCATCCGCATTTATTGCTGTGACGATAGCATCGCGGATTCCCGACAAGCCGCCCTCGGTGCCTGTGGAGGCATAGGTCACCGTCGTCGCCGTGCCACCAATGTTGACCGTGACGGCATATGTATCGTTAGCCTCTGCGGTGCCACCGAAATTGATGGTGTCGGCCTGTGGCGACGAGTTTCGATCGGTGGTTGCTGATACCTGCCAGACATTGTTCGATTGATTGGTGAAATTTAATTGCGCCGACTTTTTGGCGCCATTCGAATCGACGATTTCGATGTCATATGTCTGAAGATTGTCGTTATTGGTGCCCGACAAGGCGCTCAAAACAGTGCCCAGGTGGTCGCTAATTTTTTCGTTGGTCGTGGGTAAATTGAGCCCAATCGACGCTGTCGAAGTCGGAGTGTTGGTATTGATGTACGCCCATTCGTCGATGCGGATCGGCTCCATGCTCCCGGTGGAGAACGTACCGTCCATCTCGTTCACGGCTTCACCCAGCACGAAGTAGCCGTTTCTATCCATCAGATAGCCGTTGTTGACGGTCATGCTGGTGCCGTCCTCTCTGGTCACAGTGGAGGTCTGAGCATCCGCTAATCCCACCTCGAAGCTACCGTTGCGGGTGAAGAAGATTTCATCTGAGACGGTGATCGTGGGACTAACGTAAAAGAAGCCGTCACCGCTAATGGCTATGTCCAAATCCCGATCTGACGCGCTCAAGAAGCCCTGGTTGTCGATACGCTGAAAATCCTTAGGCTTGATGCCGCCCAGGTCCGTTTGGTTCGACAAGGTCTGCGAGATCATCGTCTCGAAGCGAGTATCCGTACGCTTGTAGCCGCCGGTATTCACGTTGGCGACGTTGTTGCCGATCGTGGTCAGGGCGTGGGCCTGCGTTTTCATGCCCAGCGTCGCCGGCTGGAAGAGATTATAACCCATCGGGTGTCTCCACGTTCTAGGCGATCCGCCTCCGATCCCGGATGGTATGCGGACCTGTTGCGTCAACCTTCTCTAAGCAAACCGGATGCCAGTTTTTGTGTGCTTGTAATCATCTGTTTTTAAACGTTAATTTTTTGATGCGCTGGAAGTGTTCGGAAAAATTATTCCTTTGAAATGGCCGCCGAGAAGATTTTGCCGGTCTGATCTTTCCTCACGATGGCGGTAAATCTACAATCGGACTTCTTCCTGAACACTGTTGGGGAGGCCGAATATTTGCCGTTCAAGGATGCGCGAAGTTGCAGTGTGGCGCCGACCGGTTTGTCCAAAGCGCCGACATGGGGCAGGGCGACGCCATCATCTCCTCCGCCAGGCTTTTGCACCGGGTGACGCCTGTCGTGGAGTGGGCGAGCTGAATATTCGTCGGTTGGTGGCAGGTGGCGTCGTTTCGCTTGCCAACTAAGAACAGCCTATAGACATAAAATACTACCAATTAGGAGAGGGGTATGCCTGCAAAAATCGAGATCGAACGCCAAGGCGATGTGATGATTGTCACCAACGATTTCCCGGAAACCCGCAATGCCCTGAACGCGGACTTTTACACCGGCTTCGCCGACACCCTCGCCACGGCAGATAAGGACCCGACCATCGGCGCCGTCGTGCTCACCGGCGGTGGTAGGTTCTTTTGTGCCGGCGGGGATCTGAACCGATTAAAGAAGTTCGCGACCACGCCCGAACTGGAGCGACGCGACTCCATCAATCGCCTGCACGCCATGATTAAGGCCATGGCCGAATGCTCGAAGCCTATCATCGCCGCCGTCGAGGGCGGTGCGGCCGGGGCTGGCGTTTCCTTAGCGGCGGCGTGCGATTTGATTGTCATGGCTAAAAATGCTTATTTTTCAGTCTCGTACGTGAAAATTGGTTTGTCGCCGGATGGTGGCGCTACGGCGTTGCTTGCGCAGGCATTGCCGCGCCAATTGATGACGGAAATGTGCCTTACTGGAGATAAAGTTGACGCGGTCCGGTTGTTGGATACCGGCTTGGTGAACCGGGTAGTCCCGGCTGGCACGGTGCTGGAAGAGGCTGCGGCATGGGGCGCGCGTTTGGCAAAAGGCCCAGCCCGGTCCATGGCGCGTGTGAAGGGTCTGTGCCGCGCCGCCCAGGAAAACTCCCTGTCCAAACAACTCGACATGGAAAGGGACTTAATGATTGCCTCGCAGACGGACCCTGAATCCATCGAGGGTATTTCCGCATTCCTGGAGAAGCGTCCTGCCGACTACGCGAAGCTTCGCCGCGAGGACTAAGGAGGCCACGATGAATATGCAAGGTCCCCAAGGCCGGCTAAACCCTTATGGACCAGATAGTCTAGGCCGATGTCCAGAACATCGAAGACTTTTATCGCGACGATTTTTGGGATGGCGCTGGCGCGGCGCGAGGATTACTTGATCAGATGAAATAGCTGGAAGACGCGCGCCCGTTTTCGGTGGATTGCTATGAACGCTTCTTCCAGTCCGCAATGTGGGTTGAAGTTCCCTCGCCAACGCTCTGACCTCCGTGGCATAGGTTGGCGGGCCGACGTGATCATGCCCCTGAAGCGTTAGCCGTCATCGTCGACAGGAAATACGTGGGCCTGTTTGGCGTTGACGTTCACGGTGACCCTGCTTCCCGGTTCTGGCAGAAAAACGCCAGGAACACGCGCTTCCAGTTTCGCGTCGCCGTTATCGGTAGGTACGACAAAGGAAACCAAGGAGGCGCGGCCCAGGGAACGTGCGCCGGTAACGGCGACGCCTGGGTCCGACGTTGGCGCCGCCGTGGACGTGGGCCGGTACGGCGCGTCGCCTGGACGCGGCGCGGGTGTCTCACCGACAACGGCAAGGCGGAAGGCTTCCGGCCTTACTAGTACCTGGGCCACCCTTCCGTCCTCTAGATCTCTGGCATCAAAGGTTCCAATGGCCGTCGCCAGGGCGCCGTCGACGACCGTGCCCGTCAATCTGTTTACAGTACCGAACAGGTCCGCGACAAATTCCGTATCCGGTTGAAAATATGTTTGCTCTGGCGAGCCGTCCTGAACCACGCGGCCATTGTTCATGACCAGAATCCGATCGGCCATGAACATGGCTTCTTCGGGATCATGGGTAACCAGCAAAGTGGCGACGCCAGTATCGCGAAGCATGTCTAGGGACTGGCCTCGGACGGCGGCGCGTCGTGCCACGTCTAGGCCAGAAAAGGGCTCATCCAAGAGCAGGACTGAAGGCTCCGTCGCCAAGGCCCGCAACAATGCGACCCGTTGTTGCTGTCCGCCTGAAAGGGTGTGTGGATAGCTGTCGCCATGGCGGCTGAGGCCCATCTGCCCCAAAGCCGTCTCAGCCCATGCCCGGCGCGCCTGCGTGTCGGCGCCGACCCCAAAGCGAATGTTTTCCCGGACGCTTAGATGCGGAAATAGGGCGTAATCTTGAAACATGAGGCCAACACCGCGTTGGTCGGGCGGCACATGAAGGCCCGTGGCACCGTCGTCGACCATGGTCTCACCAATGCGAACCTGTCCCTTCTGTAATCGTTCCAACCCGGCCGCGACCCGCAGCAAGGTCGTCTTCCCGCAGCCGGATGGACCCAGCAGGCACACGACTTCGCCCGGCGCCACGAATACCGAGACGCCGTTGACCACCATTTCGTCGCCAAAGGCATGGGAGAGGTTGTTGACGTGCAGGCCACCGATCATCAGCGATATTCCGACCTTTAGAAACCAAATGAGGTTTGGTGCAACTGTGTTGTCAGGGTGAAGCACGTTGTTACGTGCCAGCCGCCCGGCAGCTTGAATTTGGGCTGAAACTCATCGCTTAAACGCACGGCTCTGATTCTCCGAAAGGTTCAAATGCGTCGGCGGTTGGCAATTACCCCTTCGGAGTCCTCGTATCGGATACGGTAACTGCCGTCAATCGAATGTCCAGAAACATGAACATGCACCCTTCGATAAAATGTCGAGTTTGGACTGCGGGGAGGGGCATGAACCACGGCTTAAAAAAAATCATAAATGATGCGTGACAGGAGGTTGATTTATCTGATAATGAGTATCACTTGCATAGAGAATGAGAATCTTTTGCAGATTCGCAATCTCCTGGATTTCAACTCAATCGGGGGTTTCCGATGTCAAAAATACTTACCTTGGGTGTATCCGCCCTTTCTCTCGCAATGGTTTCTGGCGCTGCGATCGCCGACGACGCCGTCTACGGTAAATTCCCAGTGACCGTGAAGGGCTATGACGGATCAAAAACCAGTTCTACGGGCTACACGGGTCAGATCGCCCGTCATCTCCTTCACGATACATTGAAGAAACTGGCCTATAAGGGGAACGGCTCGCCGAACGCGGCACTCAAAGCCGAGATGATGAGATACTTTAAAGGCTCCAAGGAAGGTCACGCCATTATGGCGCCGGTGACCAAAGGCCCTTTCGTGATCAAGCAGACAAAGATCGAAGAAATCTCGAAAGGCAAGAACCTCGTTGGTAAGACATACAAAGGCACCATCACCGGCATGCCGAACGGCATGACGGGCGTGGAACTGGTCGAGTTTTGGATCGACAAAGCGTCGAGCGCCAATAAGGGCTACGACTACGCTAACGGCTATGACTATGGCCAGCTGATTTCCAAATTCATTATGGGGGCGGTATCCTACAATCAGGCCGTCGACAACTACCTCGATGAAAAGCTGGAGGCCAACAAAAAGCCGAACGACAAACCTTACAAAAAAGGCGCGCCCTATACCGGTAAGGAGCACTCGTGGGATGAGGCTTTCGGATACTTCGGCGTACCAGCACACACGCTGAAGCTTATGCCAAAGGATGTTTACAACATCGCCAAACGGCGTAAGGAAGGATTTCCAGCAGCGGACTTTAACAAGGACGGCAAGGTCGATTTAAAAACGGAAATGACCTTCGGTCCCGGTTACTATGCGGCCGGCTTCGATGCCTCCGTCTACGGTAAGAGCAACGGCACGGACTATCTACACACAATCACCCGCGCCTTCCTCGATGGTCGCAAGCTGATAACCAGTGCAAACGGTGAGAAATTGACCAATGCCCAACGCACTCAGCTCAAGAATTACGCTGCCGTCATCGGCACGAACTGGCAGAAGGTTCTTGCCGAGGCCACCTACAAGTACGCTGGGTCGGTCTACAATGACATGGCAAAGTTGAAAGTGATCATGGACGCTAAGGGTGACACTTCGAAAGCTTTGAAAAAGTACTTAAAGCACTGGGGTGAGTTGAAGGGCTTTGCATTGGCGCTGCAGACAGGAAAAGACAATCTGGGTGAAACCGCCGCCAAGCTGAACCGCCTGATTGGTTTCGGTCCGGTGATGCTGAACTCTAGCCAGGTCGTAGACATCGACAGCAAGGGCAACTATGTGCGCGATGAAGCCAGTTGGGGCGAATACATGCTGCACATGGCGAAAGCCCAGCGCCTGCTTGAAGACAAGTTCGGCGTGAAGGCGAAGAACAAAGCCATCGCCGGTGACCTGGCCGACATTGCCAAGCAACTGGGAGCCGGCAACAGCGCCGAAAACGACTAAACAACCGAACTATGCGACGGCCCGCCAAAGGGGAGGGCCGTCGCAGCCTTGTTGGATAAAGGCATGGACGGACTATTTCTCGAGTATGTACGCGATCTCACTGATCCGTTTGTGAACCCGCAAAAACGGGTTTTCTTCGGTTATCTCGGTATTGCGTTTGTGCTCGCAATAGCCGTACAGATTTACGCGTCTCGTACCGGCCTTCGTAAGGCGGTTGCTGCTGTTCTGTCGCGCAAGGTCTGGTTCTCTCGGTCCGCCGTGGCCGACTATAAAATCCTCCTGATCAATCAATTCCTGATGATGGGCATCGCGCCACGGCTGATCACCAAGCTGGCTTTGGCGACGGCGCTGTTCGAAAGCCTTCACGTCTGGCTCGATGGGCGGGTGATCCTCCTTCCTGATGCGCCTGACTGGGCGATCGCGGCGCTGTTTTCCTGTGCCCTCTTCCTGATGGACGACGTAACCAAATACTTCGTGCATCGGGCCTTGCACCGATGGCCGGTCTTATGGGCCTTCCACCGGGTCCACCATTCTGCAGAAACATTGACGCCTTTCACGGTCTATCGGACGCATCCGGTAGAAGCTCTGATTTTCTCGTTCCGCGGTATTCTTGTGCATGCTGTTGCAATCGGAGGTTTCCTCTACTTTTTTGGTAGCCGCGCAGACCTGGTGACGGTCCTAGGCGCCAATGTGTTTCTCTTTGCCTTCAACGTGGCGGGCTCGAACTTGCGCCATTCCCATGTATGGATTACTTATGGCCCCGTTCTTGAGCGTATATTTATCTCACCCGCCCAGCACCAAATTCACCATTCCATGGACGCACGACATCACGATCGGAACTTCGGCGCCGTTTTGGCCATTTGGGATTGGATGGGCGGCAGCCTGTCCTTGGCCCAAGGCCGTCAGCGCCTTCGTTTTGGGGTTCGTGAAACTGGGGTCGACGCCCACGGTATGAGGGGGGTCTTCCTCAGTCCCTTTTACGAGGTGTTTCTCATCATTTTGCGCCCGCTGATCAAGGACATTCAAAAAATGACCACAAAGATGACCCAATTGATTCGCCGCCCCTCGCTGACGGGTGCGCTGGCTTTTGTGCTCAGTATTTCTGCATTTAGTGCGCCGGCTCAGGCTGCGGAGCTCAATATTTATTCGCACCGCCAGCCGTTCCTGATCCAGCCTTTCTTGGATGCATATAAAAAGAAGACAGGTACGAAGATCAACATTGTTTACGCCTCGAAAGGTCTTGCGCAGCGGCTACAAGCTGAGGGCGCGCGAAGCCCCGCCGACGTGATCCTGACCGTCGACATCGCTCGGCTTTTCGTCTATGCCGATAAGGATCTTCTGGCGACCGTAAACTCCGAAGTCTTAAACAAGAATGTTCCCGCGCACCTGCGTGACCCGGGCAATAAGTGGTTTGCGTTTTCGAAGCGCGCACGAATTGTTGCCGTTTCCAAGCGGGCCATGGACGCAGCCGAGATCCAACGCTACGAAGATTTGGCCGATCCGAAGTGGAAGGGCCGCATTTGTTCCCGTCCAGGCAGCCATGTCTACAACCGGGCCTTGGTGGCTTCCATGATCCATGCGGTTGGTGTGAAAGCGGCGGAAGCCTGGTCAAAAGGCGTAGTTGAAAACCTCGCACGTCGGCCGCAAGGCAATGACCGGGCGCAGGTCAAGGCCATCTATGAAGGCCAGTGCGATATCGCGATCATCAACAACTACTACTTTGGTAAGCTCAAGCACGCCAAGAAGCCTGAGCAGCGCGATTGGGCTAAGGCCGTGACCCTGATCTTTCCTAATCAGAAAGACCGCGGTACGCACATCAACATTTCCGGTGGTGGCATCGCCAAGCATTCCAAGAACAAGGCGGAAGCGAAGAAGTTCCTGGAATTCCTGACGATGAAGACTGCTCAAGACCTTTATGCGGCCGTCAACTTCGAATATCCCGTGAATCCGGATGTTCCCTTGTCCGAGGAACTCAAATCTTGGGGCGTATTCATTGAAGACCGCATGCCGATTTCCCGCGTCGCCGAACTGGCGCCCGCAGCGCAGCGGGTTATCGACCGGGCCGGATGGTAGCGGCTACGGCACCTTTGGTCGCCGCCAGGCGACGCCTTGAGTTCAATCCATGGGTCTTGGCGGCGGTGGTCATTGCCGCCATCCTTCTGGGGCCGATTCTGGCCGTATTTGGTGCCGCTGCCGGTGATAGCGGTGGCCTGTGGAGACATCTATTCGAAACGGTCCTACCGCGCTACGTCGCCAACACGCTAATTCTGATGGTTGGCGTTGGAGTTGTGTGCCTTGTCTTCGGGGTATCGGCGGCTTGGACCGTGGTGCGCTATGACTTTATTGGGCGCCAATGGTTCCAGTGGATGCTCCTGTTGCCGGCAGCGGTGCCGGCCTATTTGATTGCCTATACCTATACGGACTTTCTCGAGTACGCCGGGCCGGTTCAAAAAATGTTGCGCGAACAGTTCGGGTGGCAAAGCGCGCGCGATTACTGGTTTCCTGAGATACGATCGATGGGCGGGGCGATGTTGGTTATGGGCGCGGTGTTGTATCCCTACGTTTACGTCATGGCCCGAACGGCATTTTTGCTCACGCCAGCCTCGCTTTATGAGGTCGGCATGCTGGCCAACCGAAGTTTGTTCTGGAAAATTGGCTTGCCCCTGGCGCGCCCAGCCATTGCTGCCGGTCTGGCGCTGGCGTTGATGGAAACGATTTCCGATTTTGGCACAGTCGAGTATTTCGCCATCGAGACCCTGACGCTCGGCATCTTCAACGTATGGCTCGGAATGAACAGCTTGACGGCGGCGGCGCAGATCGCGGCCTTTGCCTTCCTGTTTGTGATCGCCCTCTTGACCCTCGAATTGGTCGCCCGAGCGCGCCGCAGGTTCACGGACACGACGCGCCGCGCCGTGCCCTTGCGTGCTAAGCGGGCCGAGGGCCTGCAGGCCGTGCGGTGTTGGATGATTTGCGGTGCGCCGATCTTGATCGGGTTCGTCGGACCGGTGGCGGTGCTCGGGTCCTTCGTACTGGAGGGGTATTCCCTGGCCTTTGATTACGCCTGGGCCAACGCGGCGGCCAACTCCGTTCTGTTGGCCGGCGTCGTTGCCTTACTGGTCATGGTGGCGGCAGCGTTCCTGGGGCTTGTCGGGATGTTCCAAGGGGGCGTAGTTTTGCGGCGAACGACAGCCGTGGCTTCGGTGGGGTACGCCTTTCCGGGAACGATACTTGCGATCGGTGTGGTAACGGCGGGCGGCGTCATCGACGATGGTATAAGTCTATTGGTGAATGGCTTGTTCGGGATCACCTATCAAGGGTGGTTGACTAGTGGAGTAACCTTGATCGTCTTAGCCTGCATCATCCGGTTTCAAGCGGTGGGTTATGGCGCTGTGGCCTCAGGTCTTGAGCGGCTCCCACCAAATATGATGAACGCGAACCTTCTGCTTGGCCACGGGTTGGGTTACGGCATGCGCCGGGTCATCCTGCCGTTGATCAGACTATCCTTCGTGGCGGGCGGGTTGCTCGTGTTCGTGGATGTGATGAAGGAACTGCCGATGACTTTGCTGCTGCGGCCTTTCAACTTCGAAACCCTCCCAACTTATGTCTATCAATTCGCGAAAGATGAACTGCTTGAGGAAGCGGCGCTTCCCGCACTCATCATTGTTGCTGCCGGAATTCTGCCGGTCATAATGATGAACGCGGTTTTGAATAGGTTTGCGCGGCGCGATTGATGCGGTCATCTGATCGCGCGGTGCGAGGAAATCGCTGACGTTCATCGCGTGATTGTCTATAGTTTGGAGATGCGGAAGATTCGGTGGCGCGACGCTGCGCCAACCGGGCGCAACCACGTCAACAGTCAGGCGAGAGCCATGAAAGTCACGAGAGTCGGCGGTACCAAAGAAACATCTTCGGCGAAACGCAAGTCGAAAGGCGCTGGT
>CAJWVP010000084.1 GCA_913048145.1 uncultured Rhodospirillaceae bacterium | reverse complement strand
AAGGGCTGCCAATCGTGCCACCCGGCGTTGCCCTGAAGCCGCTGCGCCAGTTCCTGGGGAACCTCGATGTTGCGGATCTCCACTGACGTATGGGGCTGGTTCGCATCATCCAGGGATTGGAAACGATCGTTCTTTATTTTGGTATCACAGCCAACACATGATCCATAGCTTGGGCACGGTCGGAAGGTTGCCAGGTCAGACGTTTCAAACGCCGGGTCCAGGAGATGCCCAATGAGACCTTGCATCTGCGCATTGCCCCATTGCGCACGATTGTCCTTGAACCGATAGCCGCGCTCCGCGAGCTGGGCGTGTAACGTGGGCGGTTGCCGTCGCGCCCAAGCCTTATAAAGATGGTAATGACACTGCCAAATGAAGCCGAGGGCGTCGATGAGCAGCTCCGTGGTCCGGCATTCGCATTGCAGAGTTGAATTCCAAATCCCCGAACCAGGCAAATTCGTGGAATAGGGATATAGATAGTCACCAAAAAGGCGGCCTTCGTGGGTGCCCAAAAAAGTCTTTGTTTCGAGGGGAATCCTGCCGTTCGCCTGTTCTTGCAGCTTTGCGATGGCGCCGTTTTCCGGGTGTGCCACCATGTAAATGCCGACGTCACTTTTCGCCTTGTTTGGTGAGATCTGTAAACCAATCTTGGACAGACTTTCACAGCGCATGATCAACTGTTCGAAGGCGTTGACACCAAACACGCGTTCCATTTCCGCTGTGTGATAACTAACCCGGACAGATGGGTAAGGTGCGGGGCGTTGGAACTTCTCCACATTGCCTCCAATGGAGTCGCGGAACCGATCAGCTTTGATCATTAGGTTGGTCAACAGATCAAAGTGATGGGGCAGTACGCCCACAATGGCTCCCAGACCACGCCCGCCCCGATAAACAGTTGGTTCGCCCCCTTGAAGGGTGATCGGCAGATCCGCGCGGTAGGGGATGCGGGCAAGGCCTTGGACCCATTGTTCTGGCGTCAGGGTGGTTTCTGGCCGCCCAAAGGGCCGGCGATCCTGCGCCAAATCTTCGCCATTGATGCAATACGCGCACTTCAAATTGCAGTCGAGCGTCAAGAACACTCCGATGTAATTGAGGCTTTCCGGCAAATTCAGAACGGGTAAAGTCATGAATCTATGGCCCCCATGACTTCGGCTTCGAACGCCGCGGCGCGGGAAAGGTTACCGGCTACGTAACGTTCGTTGCCCATGCCGAGGATGACAGATGAGTGCTCGACTAACATTTTCTATTCTCTCGAGCGCAGTGATCTTCACGATGCATTTTTGCGAAGTCCGCACCACTAGTCCAAATTCTTTAGACTACATTTAAAAACTATCATCCCGGATGTCTTGCGGTAAACCATAGAGTTTGTGTGGAGTTTGCCTGGGACCAAAACGGTGTCCGCAAAGAACGCGAATTCCCTTGACCCCGTTGCCTCGATGTAGGAGCGATGACGCTGGTGTATGGTAAGGTCCGGCCCTGCCAGCGGAGGACGTATGGCAAATCATCTCGACGAATTGCTGCGCTATTTCGCTCTTCACGACGATGGCTCTCCGGCGGTACGAAAGATTATACCATCCATCTTGCCTTTCAAATCCGACTATGCCGCCGACCCCAGCGCCTATGAACTCAATAAGCGCATTGGACTTTTGCTTGCCAACGAACAATCGACAATGATCTTGGCTGCACCATTTTTGATCAATGCCGTGAATGCCAACCGAGACGAACCGGCCCGCCGAGACGTGCTGAGTGCTATGGCTAAGGTGTTCGAGGCACAGGGTGACCTGGAACGTGAAAACCTTGTCTTGCAGGAGGCGGTCAATTTGGCGCCGGCCCTTTATCGGGATCTGGCCTTGTCGTGGCAGCGCCTCGGGAAGCTCGATAAGGCATCGCGCTACTTCAACGCCATTATCGCGCACCTGGAGTCCGTGGCCCGTAACAATGCGAAAAGCCGTGGCGAAGAAATGGCCCAAATCATTTGGCCGGATCGCGTCATCTGCACACGCTATGGTGAATTGAGCCGAAAAGTTGACCTGTTCATCAAGGCTCGGCGATTGGGTTTGACGTCCAACACCAAGGTGATTCTTCCAGCCCCTGATGATTGGGTGTGCAACAAGGCTTTGTTGGCGTATTGGCAGGACCAGCACGCGGACAGTATCACCATTCTGACTGATCCTAAAGAAATCGCGGATGCTCACGCCCGTTACGAGAGCTCGGAGATATTGGCGGACATCTTCCGCCTCCCCGATGGCCGTGCTTTCGATCATTTCCTCAGTTACCCAGCCATCTGGGCACTTTGGGAAGAGGCTGGCCACGGCTCGTTGCTATCTTTTCGTGACGACCATGATCAGATCGGGCGCCAGTGGCTTGAGGCCCGCGGTGTTCCCGACGATGCCTGGTTCGTTGGTCTACACGTTCGCGAATCCGGTTATCACCAGGACGGCGGGGTCAATTTTAACGATCTCCGAAATGATCGGATTTTTGATTATCTGCCGGCAGTCCAGGCCATTTCGGAGGCTGGCGGCTGGATCGTCAGAATCGGCGATCCGAGCATGACGCCGATGCCGGCGCATCCTCGGGTTATCGACTATGCTGTTGAAACGGACCGATGCCCGGAACTTGATCTATTTTTCTGCGCAAGTGCGTTATTCATGATCGCCGCCACGTCGGGTCCCGCGGAAGTCTCCAATGTCTTCGGCACGCCCGTTCTTGGTGCGAATTTTTTTCCCTTCGGGAACAGCCCTAATTCGCGAAACGACCTCTATCTGCACAAGCTCTGTCAGCGCCGGGCCGATGGGCACCTGTTGGATATCGCTGAAATGGTCGCGCCGCCCCGGCGAAATATGCAGACGCCGCAATACTTTGCAGAGGCGGGGCTTGAGGTTATTCCCAACACGGCTGACGATCTTCGGGAAGCGACTATTGAAATGCTGGCCCGTCAGCAAGGAACGTTCCAATGCACCCCGACCGATGAGGTTGCCCTGGAGCGCTATCGCACCATGAGTGAGGTGGACGGTATTGGAATTCCTGCCCGCCCTGCCGCCTCGTTTCTGCGCCGCCATCCGCACTTAATCCGAGGGTGAGTGCGCGACGTCCCGGATGACAAGCCAGCGTCATGCGTGCTATCCATTAACCATAATGTAAGGCATTGATGGCAAGGTAACTAATAGCGCGCGCCGCCCCGCGCGCAGCTGATTACGGCCGGAGCTGGTGGCCTGTGAGGAGTTGAAGAAATGTCCGAAGCTGATGCACCAAATGAATTGAGTGATGAGGAACAAACCGCCGTTGCTGTCGAGTGGTATCTGGCCATGTGGGATGAGGCCCTGAAACGAGGCGTTGCGCCGGAAACCATGGTCCTGGTCGCGTTGTCCGCGACATCCAACAAGTTGGGCGAGATTTTTGGCCCGGAACATGCCAGCCTGCTAATCAAGCAGACAGCCGAAAATATCGGTGACGCCTCTCCGGATGAAGATACGGAAACGAGTGGTCACGGTTAAGCTTTCCGCGTCGGGCCCGCGAAAACCTATTTGATTGACCTATATTGAGGTGCCGTCCCTGTGTCGAGCCTAGGAACTTATGAGCATTCCTTGTCACTAGACGGTCGGTCCGTCCTTATCACGGGCGGCACCGGTTCGTTTGGGCATAAATTCGTTGAGATGGTATTGGCTCGCTACAAGCCAAAGCGCTTAGCCATCTATTCGCGCGATGAACTCAAGCAATACGAAATGCAGCAGAAATTTGATCCCAATGAACATCGCTGTCTGCGTTATTTCCTGGGTGACGTGCGGGATCTGGACCGTCTGAAGATGGCGCTTCGCGGCATTGATACGGTGATCCACGCCGCGGCGCTGAAACAGGTGCCGGCGGCCGAGTACAATCCAACCGAGTGCATCCACACGAACGTCCTTGGTGCTGAAAACCTGGTCATGGCGTGTATTACTGAAGGGGTAGAACGCTTGGTTGCATTGTCCACGGACAAGGCCTGCAACCCGATCAACCTCTATGGCGCATCGAAATTGGCTTCAGATAAAATTTTTACGGCAGCTAACCAACTCAGTGGCGATGGTGGTACCGTATTCTGCTGTGTGCGCTATGGAAATGTGGTTGGGTCGCGCGGCAGCGTGGTGCCTCTATATCAGCGGTTGGTCACGGAGGGAACGACCGAACTACCGGTCACAGATGCCCGCATGACCCGATTCTGGATCACCCTGGAGCAAGGCGTCGAGTTCGTCCTGTCCTGCCTCGATATGATGCGCGGTGGGGAAATCTTCATCCCGAAGATCCCGTCCATGAAGATCACGGACCTAGCCGCGGCTCTGTCGCCCGGCGGCAAGGTCAAGATTATCGGTATCCGCCCCGGCGAGAAGCTTCATGAAGTCATGATCACCGAAGATGACGCGCGCAACACCGTCGAATTCTCCGACCGATACGTGATCGAGCCCAATCCCGTTGCCTGGACCGGCCACGTCCTTCGTGATGGGGCAGCACCTGTCGAGGACGGCTTCCGCTACGCTAGCGACAACAACACGGAATGGCTTGACGACGCGGGCCTGCACGAGTTGGTGGCCAGTACGTCGAAAGACTGAGCTATGAGTATGGATCGGCCCTTTCTTCGTTACGGCCGTCAACGTATCGAAGACGATGACATCGCCGCCGTTGCCGATGTGCTTAAGAGCGATTTTCTGACCACTGGCCCGGTGGTTGAGGCCTTTGAGGCAAAACTTGCGGATATCACCGGTGCCAAGCATGCGGTCTCGTGCTCCAGTGGGACATCTGCTCTGCATTTGGCGGCGATGGCGCTGGACCTGCGACCGGGCGATCATGCAGTGGTGTCCGCCATGACGTTCCTGGCCACGGCCAACGCGGCGCGCTGTGTGGGCGCTGAGGTCACCTTTGCCGACGTGGATCCCGATACGGGATTGATGACCCCTGACACCCTGACCGACGCGTTGGAACGGGCCGGTCCAAAGGCCAAAGCGGTGTTTCCCGTTCATATCAACGGCCAGACTTCGGATATGGCCGCGCTCCGTGCCTCAACAACTCTACCCATTGTCGAAGATGCCTGCCATGCTCTGGGCGGCGCTCATCAAGGCCCGGCGAATGAGATGGTTCCGGTCGGCAGTTGCGCATTCTCCGACATAGCGATCTTCTCCTTTCATCCGGTGAAGACCGTCGCAATGGGTGAGGGAGGCGCCTTGACCTCCAACGACGCGAGCTTGGCGCGGCGACTGCGCCGGTTCCGAAACATCGGCATGACCCGAGAGGTGGACGAGTTTCAAGAGCACGCGCAGGCGCTAGATACTGCGGGCGACGCCAACCCTTGGTATTACGAGATGTCGGAGCTAGGTTTCAACTACCGGGCCAGTGCGATCCACTGTGCGCTTGGACTCAGCCAGCTTGGGAAACTCGATCAGTTTGTCGCCGACCGTGATCACTTGATGGCTCATTACCGTGATCGCCTTAGGACCTTGGCGCCGGTGGTGCACCCTGTGCCGGCCGTGCTGGGGTGCCGGCCGTCCTGGCACATATGCGTCGTCCTCATCGATTTCGCCCAGGCCGGGACTGATCGCGCCGCCGTTATGCGCGAGCTGGCCACCAAGGGGATCGGAACCCAGGTTCACTATTTGCCCGTCAACCGCCAACCTTACTATCGGCAGCGGTACGGTGAAACGACCCTCACCGGTGCGGATGCGTACTATGACCGTATTCTGACCCTGCCGCTTCAGGTCGGCATGACCCCGGATGATGTGGATTATGTACTGCAATGTCTGACGGAGGTATTGGGGGCTGGCGGGTGAAGACGGTTTGTATCATTCAGGCCCGCATGGCGTCGACGCGACTGCCTGGAAAGGTGCTTTTGCGGCTGGGATCGGACACTGTTTTGGACCACGTATTGCGCCGTGCTCAGGCCGTGCCCGGCGTCAGCGAAGTCTGTTGCGCGATCCCGGATACGGCCGACTGTGAGGCCATCGCCGCCGAGGCCATGCGCGCCGGGGCAACCGTTTTCCGCGGTTCTGAGGGCGACGTTCTAGATCGGTATTATCAGGCCGCACGTGCCACCAACGCGGACATCATCCTGCGGGCCACGAGCGATTGCCCGCTTCTTGATCCGGACGTATGTGGACAGGTTCTGGCCCTCAGGGCGCGCGAGGATGCCGATTTTGCCACCAACAACATGCCGCCCAGTTGGCCGCATGGCCTGGACTGTGAGGTGGTGACTTTTGCCTGGCTTGAGCGCGCCGCGTGGGAAGCCGACAAGAAATTCGAACGCGAGCACGTCATGCCCTACGTGCGCAACCACTCCGAGGCACGAAAGGTCAATCTGGAGTGCCCCGGCGAACGGATGGACCATCTTCGCTGGACGTTGGATAACGCCCGAGACTGGGCGTTCTTCGAAGCGCTTTGGCCGCGTTTGCCCGACGGCCCGGCCGCCTACGGATACGAGACGCCGTTGGCCGTTGTTGCCGCGGACCCGTCCCTCACCGCCATCAATACCCGGCAGGATCGGTTTGAAGGCGCGAAGAAGCCCATTCGGGAAAGCTGATATGACAGGCCACACCGCGCTCTTTCGATTTGATGCGGGCCCCGAGATCGGGGGCGGCCACGCCGTCCGGTGTTTAACCTTAGCCCGAGAACTGGAAGCACGGGGATGGACCTCCCGGTTCGCCGTTGGCCCGGAAACCCTCGGGACCGTCGGCGCCATGGCAGACCGCGCTGCTGATTGCGTCGCACCGGATGATATGGCGGCGCTTGCGCCCGTCACCGCGGTCATCGTTGATCATTACGGATTGGATATCGGTGATGAGAAACCGTGGCGAGAGATCGCCCGGCACATCGTGGTCTTGGACGATCTGGCCGACCGTCGGCATGACTGTGACGTCCTGATCGACCAGGGTCTGGGGCGACGCACGGGGGACTATGCGGGGCTGGTGCCGCCGGGGTGCCGCTTGCTACTTGGACCCTTGCATGGCCTCTTGCGGCCGGAGTTCGCCGCGATGCGCGAGGCCGCCCAGGCGGCGCGCAGGCTAACGACGGTGCAGAGAGTGTTGGTGGCTTTTGGGTTCGCGGATTCGGACAACTTGACCGTTCGCGCCCTGGAGGGATTGGCTGGAAAGGGCCTGCAGGTCGATGTTGTGCTGGGTGCCGGTGCGCCGCACCTGGATTCCGTTCGTGATGCCGCTGCGGCGTTGTCGCCGCCCGGCCGCGTGTTGTGCGACGTCGACGACATGGCTGGCCTTATGGTCGAGGTTGATCTTGCCATCGGCGCCTTCGGAACCACATCCTGGGAACGATGTGCGGTCGGACTGCCGACCATCGGTGTTATTGCTGCCGATAACCAGCGGGCCAATGCGCGCATATTGCGCGACTTTGGCGCTGCCGTGTCCCTCGCCTGGCATGCCGACTTAACGGCAAAGGACTTCGCTAATGCCCTTGGACGACCTCTGGACCTCGCCGACATGTCGCGATGCGCCACGCAATTGTGTGACGGGTTGGGAACCGGTAGGGTGGCCGGCATCATAGGTGATCTTGCCGAAGGGCATGCGCCAGCATTGCGTTCGGCAACCATGGCGGATGCGGACCTCTTGTTGCTTTGGCGCAATGATCAGGAAACCCGTCGCCAATCAAAGACAACGACCCCTGTTGAACGTGCGGGTCATGTGAGTTGGCTTGACGGCGTCCTTGCTGATCCAAACCGCGATATTAGGGTCGCCGAAGTGAACGGAAGCCCCGTAGGTTCGATCCGCGCGGATCGCAGTGGCGATGCGTGGATGCTGTCTTGGATGGTTGCGCCGGAAGCCCGCGGGAAAGGCTTTGGCCGCCGTATGGTTGCGCGGATTGTGGAGGATCTGGATGGGGAAATTCAGGCGGAGGTCCGGGTCGGAAACCCAGCGTCGGCGCGGATCGCATCCGCCGTCGGCATGACGCTTCGCGATGAAACTGACGACCTCACCACGTGGGTCATGCGAAAATGAGCGAAACGCTGTATTTTAGCAATCTCGAAAGGCTTTTCGGCTAGGAGTCTCAAATTATGTCCGCCAAGTGCCTAAAAATTGCCGACCGGACCATCGGAGCCGGCCATCCACCCTATATCGTAGCCGAAATGTCGGGAAACCATAACGGCGATCTGGGCCGGGCCATGGCGTTGATGGAAGCGGCCGCCGCGGCCGGCGCTGACGCGGTGAAGCTGCAAACCTATATGGCCGATACGATCACCATCGATCATGACGGTCCCGGATTTGTCATCGAGGGCGGATTGTGGGACGGTCGATCTTTGCATGATCTCTACCAAGAAGCGCACACGCCGTGGGATTGGCACGCCCTGTTGTTTGAGAAGGGCCGTAATTTGGGCATGGCCGTGTTTAGCTCCCCTTTTGATGATACGGCCGTTGACCTCTTGGAGGATCTGGAGGCACCGGCCTACAAGATCGCGTCGTTCGAGATGATCGACCTGCCGTTGATCCGAAGGGTCGCGCGGACCGGAAAGCCGATGATCGTGTCGACCGGCCTGGCCAACAAGGACGAGATCGCCGAAGCGGTTGCTGCGGCCCGTGACGCCGGCGCGGAGGACCTGATTGTTTTGCATTGCGTTAGCGGATATCCCACCGAACCCGCTGACGCGAACTTGATGACTATGGGGGATTTGACACGTGCCTTCGATATTGTACCCGGGTTATCAGATCATACGCACGGGATCGCGGTCTCCGTCGCGGCTGTGGCCATGGGCGCCTGTTTTATCGAGAAGCATTTCACGCTGCGGCGCGCCGATGGCGGGCCGGATTCGGCCTTCTCACTGGAACCGGAGGAGTTGACGGAACTGGTGAACGGTTGCCGTACTGCGTGGGCCGCTATTGGTCAGGTGCATTATGACCCGAAGGGCAGCGAGCAGGGCAACGCCACCTTCCGGCGTTCGCTTTATGTGGTCGCAGACATTGCCGCCGGCGAAACCTTTTGCGCAGACAACGTGCGATCAATCCGCCCAGGTCTCGGATTGCCTCCAAAGCATCTGCCCGACGTTCTCGGTCGCCATGCCATCCGTGATTTGAAGCGGGGGGATCCATTGGCCTGGGACATGATCGCGGAAGAGGACTGATGGGTCATGGCTGAGAACAAGCGCATCGTCGCCACCATTGAAGCCCGCATGACATCATCCCGTTTTCCGGGAAAGGTCCTCATGGAGGCTTGTGGCAAACCGATGCTGCAGCACATGATCGAACGCCTCCAGCGGGTGCCGTCTCTTGACGGGATTGTCGTCGCGACCACGGGCAACGACGCGGATGTCCCAATCGTAAACCTGGCGCAGCGCATGGGCGTTGGGTTCTTCCAGGGCAGCGAATATGATGTGCTTCTTCGGGTCCTGCATTCCGCCCGGGCGTATGACATTGACGTGATCGTGGAAATGACGGGCGACTGCCCGTTGATCGACCCGGTCCTTGTCGAGGATTGCATCCGAGGCTACCAAGTTTCTGGGGTCGACTACGTGTCTAACGTGCTAGAGCGTACCTACCCGAGAGGCATGGACACGCAGGTATTTGCCACCGAAGTACTGGCCGACGTTGCCGACCGGACCGTTGATCCCGAAGATCATGAGCATGTGAGTATCTTCATCTATAGCCATCCGGAGATCTATTCCCTGAAGAACATGCCCGGCCCACCCGAGCTGACTAACCCAGGATTGGGATTAACTCTAGATACACCCGAGGATCTAGAACTCATCCGTCGTATTTTTGAGACCCTGTATCCGAACAATCCCAATTTTACGCTGGCCGATATCTTAGCCGTCCTGAAAGATAATCCGACGCTTACAGAACTCAATGCGCATGTGAGGCGGAAACATGCTTAACCCGCTATCGGTCCTGATCATTGGATGCGGGAATATTGCCGGGGGGTACGAT
>CAJWVP010000083.1 GCA_913048145.1 uncultured Rhodospirillaceae bacterium | reverse complement strand
GTAATCGCGCGTTGGCATCCGTATCGCTTGGCTAGGAGAGACGCAAGGATGTTGGTTTCATCGTCGTTCGTTACAGCCACCACCGTTTCCGTATTCGCTACGCCAGCTTCTTCGAGGATTTCCCAATCAAGGACATCGCCTTGCAAAACCATGGTCTTGTCGAGCTTCATGGCAATCGATTCCGCCCGTTTTGGACTAGATTCAACGATTTTGGTTCGTACCCAGTGATGCTCTCGTTCAATCTCCTGCGCTAAGAAAAGGCCGATATTGCCACCGCCAAAGATCAGCAAACGGCGGGCTTCCGTCTCTTCGTGACCGAAGGCCGCCATGGCGCGGCCTACTTGGTCGCTGTCGACGACAAAATAGACTTCGTCACCCGGCAGCATTTGATCGTCCGAGGATGGCACAATTGGTTCGTTCTCGCGCATAAGCCCTACGATTACGATATTCAAATCGGGAAACAGTTGTGTCAATTGGCGCAAGGGCGTGTTCACCAGGGGGCAATCGTCCTCGCATCGCACCCCTAGCAGCTTTACCCGGTCGTCAACCAACGGAATCATCTCAAAGGCGCCGGGGACTTGAAGTCGACGGGTCACGGCACGTGCTACTTCGATTTCAGGCGAGATGATCACATCGATGGGCATGTGTTCGCGTGAAAATAGGTTCGCCCAAAGTGGCGACAGGTAGGTTTGTTCGCGGATTCTGGCGATTTTGGTTGGAACGTCGAATAGGGAATGAGCAACTTGGCAAGCCACCATGTTGACCTCATCGGAGATAGTTACCGCGATCAGCATATCCGCATCCGGCGCGCCCGCCTGTTCCAGAATATTCGGATGCGAGGCCTGGCCGACCACGCCGTTGACATCAAGGGTATCGCCAATGCGGCGAACCAAGTCCGGTGACTGGTCAATGACGGTTACGTCGTTGTTCTCCATGGCGAGATGACGAGCAATATTGAATCCAACTTGCCCAGCGCCGCAGACTATCACTTTCATGCCGGGGGTTCCCCTGCAACCTTTATCAAGTACCGGTCAGCTTTTCCGGAATGGAAACGGCTAAAGACTTCAGTTTACGATGCAAAGCCGACCGCTCCATACCAATAAATTCCGCCGTCTTCGAGATATTTCCTTCAAAGCGTTGAAGTTGACGGAAAAGGTAATGTTTTTCAAAGCTTTCGCGGGCTTCACGAAGGGACATGCCTATAACTTCGACTTGCCAATCCGTGGCTGAGGAATCGCTTTGCGCGCCGTGTATCGCCGACGGCAAGGCAGCTGCCGTGACCTCTTCGCCAGGTTCACTGGCGCTTAAGATCATCATGCGTTCCACAATATTCTTGAGTTCCCTGACGTTGCCGGGCCATTCATAGGTCTGCAATGCGGCGATCGCGTCCGGGGCAAAGGATCGAATGGGCTGTCCACTCATCTCACAGGACCGGCGGAGAAAATGATCCGCGAGGTCCTGTAGGTCCTCGCGTCGGGAACGGAGCGGCGGGACTTCGATTGGGACCACGTTCAAACGGTAGAATAAATCCTCTCGAAATCTGCCGGCGGTGATTTCATGCTCGAGATGGCGCGACGTGGTGGCGATGAAACGCACATTCACCTCGACGGTGGAGTTACTGCCAATCCGTTGGAAGGCCTGATCTTGAAGAATCCGAACCAGCTTGCCTTGCACCTCCAAAGGTAGGTCGGAGACTTCGTCAAGCAGTAGCGTTCCATTGTGCGCGGACTCAATCGTGCCGACGCGGGATCTGTTTGCGTCGTCCCCATCATGGGATTCTACGCCAAAAAGTTCTCCTTCCGTGCGTTCTGGAGACAATGAAGCGCAATTCAGAACCTCGAACGGCCCACTGGCGCGCAGTGAAGCTGCGTGAAGCGCTCTTGCAACCACTTCCTTGCCGCAACCGGCCGGCCCGGAGATCAAGACACGGCTGTTCGTCGGTGCCGCCTGTTCGATGATCTGGCGAATATCCCGAATACCCCGAGAGGCGCCAATCAGATCCGTTTCTGGGCCGGCGCGAAACCGTAACTCTACGTTTTCGCGCCGCAATTCTGCAGCCTCGATGGCCCGGTCGACAACAAGAAGAAGCCGATCAGTCTTGAAGGGCTTTTCGATGAAATCGTAGGCGCCGTCTTTGATGGCTGCGACGGCCGTTTCTACGGTACCGTGTCCACTCATCATCAAAACGGGAATTTCTGTATGGTGTTTCTTGATGCGGCGAAGGATCTGCAAACCATCCAGTTCACTGCCTTGCAACCAGATATCCAATAACACGAGGTCCGGACAGCGGTTTTCCACGGACGCAAGCGCCGCTTCACTGCCGTCGGCTTGGCGGGTTTGGTATCCTTCATCTTCTAGGATGCCTGCCGTGAGCATGCGGATGTCGGCTTCATCATCGACAATGAGAATTTCTTTGGCCATGTCTACGAAGCACCAGGCTGCGTTTCGGGGTCGTGACTGGAATCGGTTGACGCTATTTCCCGGCGGTCTTCGGTGTTCTCGAAAATCATCGACACTTTTGCTCCGCCATCGGGGCGGTCATCCAGCACGAACCTCCCGTGATGATCTTCCATGATTTTTCGAACGATGGCCAAACCCAGTCCCGTCCCCTTTTCGCGGGTCGTCACGTAGGGCTCGGTAAGGCGTCCCTTGTCTAATGGCAGGCCGACGCCATTGTCTTCGATTGTGATCGATACGGTGCCGTTTGATCCGCCCTGAGGCGTTATGTCGGAATCGCAGTTGCTGAGCCGTAAGGTGATTTGTCCTGGCTCGGAAGACAGGGATTTTTTGGTAAGTCGTGCCTCAATGGATTCCCACGCGTTCTTTAGAAGGTTCGTGAGGGCTTGCGCAATTTGACGCCGATCGCAGTTGACCATGACCGGCGTATCCGGAAGATCGATCTTGAAGACCAAATCCACATTCCGGTTACGCTCGAGGAAGGCCGCTTCGCGGCAGACCTCGACGATATTCTCATCGTACATCAAAGGCTGGGGCATGCGGGCGAACGACGAAAACTCGTCAACCATCCGGCCAATGTCAGATACCTGTCGGATGATGGTATCGGTACAGGCCCTAAAGATATCTGGGTCAGATGCTACCTCATCTTGGTACTTGCGTTGCAAACGTTCGGCCGACAGCTGAATGGGGGTCAATGGGTTTTTGATTTCGTGCGCAATTCGTCGCGCCACATCTGCCCAGGCTGCCTTTCGCTGGGCAGATAGTAGATCCGTAACGTCATCAAACGTCACTACGTAGCCGATAATGTCGCCATCAAGGTATTCTGCTGCCATTCGGGATAGTAGCGTGCGGTGCTGACTAGGGCTATCAAGGCTGATTTCTTCCTGGTAGGTCCGCGCCGGCGCCGCTATCACTTTGGCGAAGAGCTCTGCCATTTCCGGCACGGCCTCATTGATCTCGGCCCCGACCATCGCGCCAAGGTTTCGCGAAAGGAGATCTGACGCCGAACGGTTCGACAAATGGATACGGCCGTCCGCATCGAGCCCAATGACCCCTGCGGAAACGCCAGCAAGTACGGTCTCCGTGAACCGTCGTCGCTCATCCAGTTCGCGGTTCGCCGTGACCAGGCCCTCACGCTGACTTTCCAACTCGTTGGTCATGTTGTTGAACGCGCGGCCAAGTGAACTGATCTCATCTGTATCGTCGCCGACTTCCACACGTACCCCCAGGTTCCCCTGGCTAGCTTCGTCTGTCGCGGAGATCAGGTTGCTGATGGGGTCTGCCAACTGCGAAGACACGGTCAAACCGATCCATGCCGCCGCCAGGAGCAGCAGTAACGAAACCATTAGGAAGATGATAATGAAGCTGACTTGGATGCCGCTTCGTTCCTTCTCCATGGTTTGGTATTCGTTCACCGCTTTGCGAATGCTCTCAATATGATTGATGACCCGGGGGTCCACGTAGCGCTCTACGAGTAGGTAGGCGTCAATAAATCTGTTCAATTTGATCAGTGCCCGCATGCGATCGACGTTCTCGGAATCGAGGACCGCGATTCTGCCTTGGCTGGCCGTATTCAGCGCCTGCACTGACACGTTCTCAATCTTCTCCGTGAGACTAAAATGCGCGCGGGCGAGAATATTACCGCTGCCATCCAGGACAACAGCCTCCGTCAGGGAACGAAACGCGGACTGACTGGAAAGAACATTCTCGAACAAAGCGCGGCTGCGCATCAGTTGGGACGCATTGACGTTCAATTCGTTGGCCAAGGCGAAGGCGTCGGCTTCGATAATACGGCGGTGGTCCACTAAATATGCCTGCGCGACCACCTGAGATTGGTTCAACGCCGTTCGGACGCGTTCGGCGAACCAGCTCTGCATGCCGAAATGAAGGAAAAGTGCCGAAAATACCGCCACCAAAATGGCCGGCGTGACCGCGACAAGGCTGAACAACACGACCAACCTGACCTGCAGGCCCGAACCTGCCGCACCCCGTCGCCGGTCGGACCAAACCTGCGCCAAACGGCGTGCCACCACGGCCCCCAACAGCAAAAACAGAATGCCGTCGATATAGAGTAGGCTGAGGACCGTGTTGATATCACTGGTTTGGCCGGGCCGCTCGACGATCGTCACAACGGTCGTCGCGCCGGATAATATAGCTAGGATGGCCAATGTGTATGCTGTTTTCCTGCTTGCCGACGCTCGCTGGAGGTCATGCCAAATGCTATTTTTGGAAGTCAACATTGACATTATCAGCCGCCCCGAATGACAGGGATTTCAAGTTCTTTGATCTTTTTTCGCAACGTATTCCGGTTCAATCCGAGAACTTGCGCGGCTTTGACTTGATTACCGCGCGTAGCCTGCAGGGTTAACGTGATCAATGGTTTCTCAATTTCTTTGAGGATGCGATCATAAAGGCCCGTGGCTGGCAATGAGCCGTTGTGCGCCGCGAAATATTCAGCCAGCTGATCCTCGACGGTCTGCGCGAGGCCGTCATTTCCCGAATTCATGGAATTTGATGAGGCCACATTTCCACACTGTTCAAATTCGCGATGAATGTCAGCTGCACTGATCATCTCTTGAGGACATAGCGCAGCGAGCCGCTGAACCATATTTTCGAGTTCCCTTACGTTGCCGGGCCAGCTGTGACCTCGCAAAGCTTCGAGAGCTTCGGCGTCGATGGTCTTCCACGGCAGACCGGAATTTACCGCTTGCGCCAGAAAATGCCGAACCAACTCTGGGATGTCCCCTGTGCGATCTCGTAGAGGCGGCAGGCGCACGGGGACGACGTTCAATCTGAAAAATAGATCTTCACGAAACAGTCCTTGGCGGATGAGTTGGCGGAGATCGTGGTGTGTGGCGGTGATGATGCGAACATCCGTATACATGGCGTGACGGCCACCGACAGATGTGTATTTTCCGTCCTGAAGAACACGCAACAGGCGGGTTTGGGCCTCAAGGGGCATGTCGCCGATTTCATCAAGAAAGAGCGTGCCGCCTTCCGCCTGTTCGAACCGGCCTGTGCTCCGTGCAACGGCACCAGTAAAAGCGCCCTTCTCATGTCCAAAGAGTTCGCTCTCGATCAACTCCCTAGGGATCGCTGCCATATTGACAGCAACGAAGGGCGCGGATTTGCGCTTTCCGTAGTCGTGAAGCGCGCGGGCAAAGAGTTCTTTGCCGGTACCGGATTCCCCATTTATCATCACTGTAAGGTCGGTTGGCATGAGGCGGGCAACGGTCCGATACACTTCTTGCATCGCTGGCGATCGGCCAATGAGGGGCAGCGTTTCGTCGACACCATCCTCATTCAGTCGTGCGCCGATATCCTTCTCAGATTCAATTCCCCTCTTAACAATTGAAATTAAATCATTAATATCAAAAGGCTTTGGGAGATAGTCGAAGGCGCCTTTTTCGGTAGCTTTGACAGCGGTCATGAGCGTCGTTTGCGCACTCATGACGACGATCCGTAAGTCAGGTCTGAGGCGTCGGATGCGGGGGACAAGGTCTAAACCGTTTTCATCGGGCATAATTACATCGGTAATTACTAGATCGCCTTCGCCCTTTTCAATCCATTGCCAAAGGGTTGCCGCATTTCCCGCAGCCCGAACATCGTAGCCTGCGCGTGTCAGCGCCTGAACGACGACAGTGCGTATGGCGGCATCATCATCAGCAACGAGGATGGTTGAGCGGTTCATTCGAAGCCTTCGCGGTCCTGGAACATGGGCAACATGACCCTAAATACTGTACGGGTATTGGCGGTTTCGCATTCCACGATACCGCCGTGATCACCGATAATCTTGGCCACCAGCGCCAACCCCAGCCCGCTACCCTGCGATTTTGAGGTGACAAAAGGGTCGAAAAGGTGCGGCATCATGTCGTCTGGGATGCCGGTGCCGTTGTCCGTGATGCTGATGGTAAGGGGAAGATGGACCCGTTCACCGTTACCGGGGGCGGCGAATCTGACGCCGTGTTGGTACGAGGTTTCCATCACAATTTCGGCAGCCTCGTCCGAGGCCGCTTCCACCGCGTTCTTAATCAAGTTCAGAAATACCTGCACCAATTGATCGCGGTTGCCGCGGACAGGTGGCAATGAGGGGTCAAACTGCGTGACGAAACGGGCGTGGCGCCCAAAACCGTTCTTCGAGACCTGAAGGACCCGATCGAGGATTTGGTGGATATTCACGCTTTGATGCCGGATCGGCGCGTCGCCGGCGAACATCCCCATGCGATCGACCAGTTCGACGATCCGATCGACCTCATCGCGGATGAGTCGAGCCAGGCTTTGATCGTCTTCGGATACGGTATCCTCGAGCAGCTGCGCCGCACCGCGGATACCGGAAAGTGGATTTTTGACTTCATGGGCCAACATGGCCGCCATGGCCGTCACTGAACGTGCTGCCCCGCGATACGACAGCTGGCGGTCAATCTTTTCAGCGATCGATCGTGAGTGTATGGAGAGAATGACGACGCCCGGGCGCTCTGCGATGGGAGCCACATGGACATTGACAAAATGCCGGCCGATCCGAGGTGTCTCAATCGTCAAGTCGTGTTCGGATACGGCATGATTTTCCATGCGAACCTGCTCGACCAGAACAAACAAGGGACTATCCGGCGGAATGAAATCGCTGAGTGGATGGCCAACTATGTTGGTGGCGCTTGAACTCAGGAACTGCTCAGCTGCGGCATTTAGTTTCAGAATGGATTGGTCGGCATTTATGACAAGAATTGCTGAGCTCAAGCCGTTAAGAATGAGTTCGCCGTCCAAATCGTATTCTTCTGAGGGCGCTGACCAGGTTATCGCCGGTTTTGGGGTCATGCGGCAAGGCACTCGACGATCGGACCATAAAAGGCGCGAATACGCGCTTTGACGGCATCAGGAGTATCCAACTGAAAAACTTCCTGACGGAACTCTGCGGAATTCGATAAGCCTTTGGAGTACCATCCCAGGTGTTTACGAGCGATTTTGACGCCCGGTTGCGATCCATAGTGCGAAACAATGGCGTCAAAATGCTCGAGAACGATTTCCATTTGCGCCTCGACGGTGGGATCAGCCAGACGCTCGCCGGTTTTCAAATAATGGGAAATTTGGTTGAGAAACCAGGGACGGCCATAGGTTCCCCGGCCGACCAAAATACCATCGGCGCCCGAATCCTCGAGAAGTTTTTTTGCATCATCGACGCTGACTACGTCGCCGTTGCCGAACACGGGAATATTCACAGCATCCTTGACCGAGGCAATGAAGGGCCAATCCGCCCGACCTTTGTAGAACTGGCAACGCGTCCGGCCATGGACGGCTATGGCTTGAATTCCACAATCTTCGGCAATTTTGGCCAGTTGAGGGGCGTTTCGGGTGTCATCATCCCAGCCCGTCCGCATCTTAAGCGTCACCGGAATGTTGACGGCCTTGACGGTTACTTCCAACAGCTTCGACGCTAAACCTAGATCACGCATCAGCGCCGATCCGGCATCCCCGTTGGTGACTTTCTTGACCGGGCAACCCATGTTGATGTCGATTATAGTCGCGCCGAAATCTTCGTTAATACGCGCTGCCTCGGCCATGACATCGGGTTCACAGCCTGCGAGTTGCACAGAGATGGGATACTCATCGGCGCAATGGGTAGCCATCTTCATAGTCTTGCGCGCCGCGTGAACCATGGCGCGGCTCGCGATCATTTCAGAGACGACGAGCCCAGCTCCGGCGCGTTTGACTAGGCGCCTGAATGGCATGTCCGTAACGCCCGACATGGGGGCCAGAACGATCGGGTCGTCAATTTCGAGCGGGCCAATATTTATGGGCTTCAACATGGCATTCCTCAACTTATGCCTATTTATTGTGCAATTGTGCCGCAAACTCAAGGCCCTCTCGCACAATTCGGCAAAATCGTCAGTTCAGGATGACGTCGGTCACGAACTTGACGCCTGGATACCCCAACGTGAGGCAAAGGTAGGCAGACAGAACCCAGCGCGCCGCTTTCCGGCCCCGCAAACCATAAAAGCGATGGGTCACTAGCAGGACCGCAATGAGACCGAAGGAGATAAGGGCTAAAATCGTTTTGTGATCGAAAGCCAGGATGTGTCGTGTTTCCTGGAACTGCAAGGCCATCCCACTTACCACCCCCAACGCAAGCACTACTTCAGCCATGCTGAGCAGCCGGAACATCATGGCGTCACAATCGGACAGCGCCGGAAAATTGCGGGATCGAGCTGTGGGTTGTTTGGATTTGAGGGTGCGATCCTGGATGATTCCTGCCGATCCGGCGGCGGCCGCAATGGTTAGCAACCCATAGGTCGCAACGGAGACAGCAATGTGCAACCCGAGACCAGCGCCTCGTGCCGCGCCTGGAATTTCGGTAGTCGGACTTTGTCCATGTTGGCCAGACCAAATGATGGCCAGGACAGCCATAATGAACAGAACCGGGGCAATGATGGCGATCAATCGCCAGGCCTCCTTTTCGTAGACGCAAAGGAATGTAAACAATCCCCATGTTGCGGCGATGGTCGTCCAAAGGGCAGCAGTCAGTTCAGCCTGCCAAGCCACCGCATGAGCGATGATAGACCACAGAAATGGCCCCAAAAACGCAGCCGCAAGCAGAAGCCAAAAAATATGATCCCGACCAGGTTCGCGACGCCAAGCCAACGCCAGGATTGGAAACTGGGTCGCCAGGGCCATGAGATCGAGCGAAGAAAACGTCATTGTCGCAACAGATGTATACCAATCCCGACGAAAAGTGTGGGCAACATGACGTTCGGGGGCCTTCAACACAAGTGTTGTCTGGGTTTTGGCGCCAAATCATGAGTTGGCAGTGCCGGTCGGCGCCGGTACTCTCAGCCGCGCCGGCAAATCAGCCGCCAGCCCCATTCCGGGCCCCTTTCAAATTGGGAGTAGAATGTCGTGCCCAAGGTCGCCGCCCTCATTGTTGCCGCCGGGCGCGGCCATCGTTTCGGCGGTGAAATTCCGAAACAGTATTGCGCCCTTTACGGTGAGCCGGTCCTACGCCACACCCTGTCGAAATTCGTCGCACACCCTGACGTGAACGCGATCGTCACGGTTATCCATCCCGATGATCGCGCGCTCTACGATGAGGCCGCGGCCGGATTGGGCGTGATCGAACCCGTATCGGGAGGCGCGTCGCGGCAAGAATCGGTATACAACGGGCTGGAGGCCTTGGCCAACATTCAGCCCGACGCGGTCCTCATCCACGACGCGGCCCGGCCATTTTTCACGGATGCGTTGATTTCGGAGATCGTCGCCGCCCTTGATCTGTACGTGGGGGCGGCGCCCGGTATTCCAGTCGCCGATACACTGAAACGTGTGCGAGACGGATTCGTGGAAACAACGGTTGACCGATCGGATCTGTGGCGTGTGCAGACCCCGCAGGGTTTCAGGTACCCGGAAATACTGGCCGCCCATAAGGCGGCGGCGGGAATGAATTTGACAGATGATGCGGCTATTGCCGAAAAGGCCGGTTTTGACGTCG
>CAJWVP010000082.1 GCA_913048145.1 uncultured Rhodospirillaceae bacterium | reverse complement strand
CCTTTGGGAATGCTTTCGATGCCGGCGCGAATAATTTCACCGTAATAGGACGAACTGTTCAAAGTGAAGGCGACCAGCACAGCGCCGAAGGCGGGGACATCCCAGCCTAACAACGGCAGGCCGTAGACCGTGTAGATAAGAAGAACAAGCGGCGGGATAGAACGAAAGAAATCAACAAAGCCGATGATTGCCCAATTCACGGGGCGGATCTTGAAACTATACATGGTCGCGATGCAGGCGCCGAGCGCGAAACCCAGCGGCACGACGGCGATGCACAACTTGATAGTCATCCACCAACCCTTCAACAGCAGTGGATAGACCTGCTGAATGCTATCCCAGTTGAAGAAGCTAAATCTGATGACTTCCCAATCCATGGTTCCCCCTTACCGCTTCCAAGCAAACCGCGTTTCGATCCAGCGGCTCAAGATGACAAGGGGGAGAAAAACGATCAGGTACCCGATCGCGGCTAGGGTCAACGGTGATGTATTGGCCGCATAGGCGAGAGATGTCTGCGCGACGGTAAGCATTTCCTGGACCGCAACGACGGAGGCCAGCGCCGTATTCTTGGTAATCGCGATAGTTCGATTGGTGAGCGGTGGAATGGTCATCCGGATGGCCTGCGGGATGACAACGCAAAACAGCGTTTGCGAAAAGCCGAGGCCCGTGGACCGTGCGGCCTCCCATTGACCCTTGTGGACTGAGGTGATGCCGGCCCAAAAAATTTCTTCGGCGAAGGCTCCCAGAACGCAAGACAGACAGAGCCAACTGATTGCGAAACCTGATAACTGTAGACCGGCGTAGGGCAGTCCGAAGTAACCGACAATCAGCAGGACCAACGGGGGCAGGGCACGGAACAGATCGATAAAAATGACGATCAACCAATTTACCCAGCCGATCTGGAAAGACCGAAGACACGCTAAGGCGAGACCGAGAAGAATGCCGGTGACGATCACCAAACCAGCTAGGGCTAGAGTGATCCATAGCCCGCCGATGACATCTGGTAGATATTTGGCCATAACGGCTTGGTTGAAGAACTGGTCGAGAAAGGCGTCCATGTCCGCCTGCCAATTAGTGTTCTGTCACGCGCGACAGGAAAGATCGTGTACGTTCGTGCTGGCTATTGCGGAAGACCTGCTCGGGCGAACCTTCTTCCACGACGACGCCCTCATCCATGAAAAGGACTCGGTCGGCGGCTTCTTCGGCAAACCGCATCTCGTGGCTAACGACGACCATGGTCATGCCACTCTCGCGCAACTCGCGCATAACCCCAAGCACCGAACCTACCAGCTCCGGATCGAGGGCTGAGGTTGGCTCGTCGAATAAAACCACATCCGGCTCCATGGCGATGGCCCGTGCAATGGCTACTCGCTGCTGCTGCCCGCCGCTCAACTCGTTAGGGTAGCTCGTTGCCTTGTCGTCGAGGCCAACCCGGGTCAGGGCCCGATGCGCCATCTCGTCGGCCTGAGAACGTTGAATATTCTTCACTTTGCGCAACGCAAGCGTAACATTGGCGAGCGCCGACATGTGGGGATAGAGATTGAAGTTTTGGAACACCATACCGATGTGCTGGCGAACTCGGTTGATATCGACGCCTTTGGCGGTGATTTCTTCGCCGACGACGCGAACTACCCCCTTGGTTGGATGCTCCAACAGATTACAGCATCGGAGCAGGGTACTTTTCCCCGACCCGGACGGACCGATGATGAATACTAGATCCTGGGGATTAACCTTCAGGTCGATGCCCTTCAGGACTTCCAGATCACCGAAGACTTTATGTATACCAAGCGCTTCGACGACCGGTTGAGCGTCGCTCATCTGCGCCTTCCTTCGATTGAGGAACTCATGGAATGACCGGGGCGCTGGATCGGAAAACTTCCCTTGCCGGCGCCCCGATGCATGCGACAATCAGCCGCAGCCACTACCCGATGGGCTGTCATCATAGTGGGTGAAGCCTGGCACGCCGATCCCTGGCACGACTTTGTAGGCGGCACCGCCGGCCACTGGCTTCTGGCCAGTCCATTTTTCGTGGATCTTGGCGACCGTGCCGTCAGCCTTCATGCATTCCATGACCTTCTCAAACTTTTTGCGCATTTCTGTACTGGTCGTATGGAATGCCATGGCGCCGACGCGACCCGATTTGATCACCAAGTTCGATGGTTCGACGAGGGGGTTCTTCTTGGCTGTCCAGCCCATCACCGTATCACCCGCGAAATTTGCATCGGCGCGTCCAGTCGCGACCGCCTGGATGGCGTCCGCGTTCTTGCCGAAGCGGACCAACTCCCATTTGTACTTGTTCATGCGCTCCGGAGCCGACAACCACTTGTCGTAGAAATTACCTTTGTTGACGGCAATCTTCTTGCCGGCCAGGTCTTCCAGCTTATTGACCTGCGGGGCACCTTTCTTGATCAAGAACTGATAGTTCACTTCGAAGTAGGGCTCACCGAACAGCATCTTTCCAGAGCGTTCCTTGGTAACCGTGGTTGGCGCGATAATGACCACATATTTGCCCGCGGCCAAGCCCGCGAAGATGCCCGACCATTCCTGGTCAATGACTTCGTGTTTCACACCCATTCGCTTGGCGATCTCATCCATGATGTCGACGTTGTAGCCTTCCACGCCGCCACTAGCCGAGGCCATCACGTGCGGAGAGTAGCCGACGTCGGCGGCTACTTTCATGTTGGCCGCGCTGGTAGAACCAGCCGCCAAAAGTGCGGCGGCGCCAAATGCGATTGCTGCTTTCATGATTTTCTTTCCTTCCTGAGAGGCTTCACTTAGCGAAGCGTTAAAAATTGGCGGTCCTGAATTTCGGTCCAGCGCCTATGTAACTTCCGCAAATATCATAGGCAGTGCTCCAAAGCTTGAAAAGGGGCCATAGCTCTATTGTTATTTCACATGGGAACTTGGACCATGCCTTTCAACTCCACGCCATTGCCTTCCGGATCGCTCAGATAGATCGAGGGGCCGTCGCCATCCGCGCCGAAGCGCGTCTTAGCCGGCTCTGCTGCAATTCCCTTGCTTTCGAGGTACGCGAGGATGGCCGCTTCGTCGAAAGGCTCAATTTTGAGCGCCAGATGATCCACGTTGCGGGCCTTGCTGGGGGCCGGGCCGCCCGCTTCGCCGAGGGGCCCAAACATGTCCACCAGATCAATCATCGATGTCCCAGCCTTCAAATGCCATAGCCCCAGCGGTTCATTGTGCTTCGCCACCGGAAGACCCAAGACATCCCGGTAAAAGGCTAGCATCTTTTCGATATCCTTGGCGCGCAGGACAACGTGATCGAGGCCCTTGGTCCGATAAGGCATGGCGGGTAGTGTCATGTTCGTCTCCCAACGCGAAGTGAGCGTCTGATTATACCCGCTAAACCATCAAGAACGAATGAGGATACGAAATGCACGAATATCTTCTGGACGACCTCTCCGCGCAGGAAGGCTACAAATTGCTGCGTGACATCGTCACGCCTCGTCCCATTGCCTTGGTGACAACGGTCGGGACGGATGGCCTAGTCAACGCCGCGCCGTTTTCGTTCTTCAACGCCATTGCTTATGACCCCTGTATGGTCGTTTTGGGGCTCGAGGCACGGCCTGACGATAGTCCCAAGGATACATCCCGTAACATTCGCGATAGTCGCGAATTTGTCGTGAACCTGGTTGACTTCGCCATGGGCGAGCAAATGAACCTTTGTTCCGCACCTTTGCCGCCGGACGAAAGTGAGATCGAATTGTCCGGCTTCACCACCGTACCGTCATGTGTTGTGTCTCCGCCACGAATTGGAGAGGCACCAGCGGCCCTCGAATGTACTCGACATACGACTTTGGAGCTGGGTGTTCGCCGCGAAATCGTTGTCGGCGAGGTTAAGGCTATCGCGATCCGTCCTGATCTTATCGACGGCGACACGATGAAAGTTGATCCGCTCGGGTTGGATACGATCGGCCGCCTGGGCGGCAGCCTGTATTCACGGACCCAGGAGATTTTCGAATTGAAGCGGCCCGATGGCCGCTAAACGTTACTCAGCCCGGTCCAGCGTATTCTCGCCGGCCATGTAAACCGCCACCGTATCGAAGAAGCCGTCCCGGACGGTGAAGAAATTGCAGTTCGATTTGTAGACTTTGTCGCCGTTATCGAAGGTGTTGGTTACATGGAACTGGGCGGCGATCTTTCCGTGCGCCGCATCAATGACGAATTGGAAGTTGTCGTGCCGGACGGCCGCGTGGTTCGACCAAAGGCGCTCGAACATACCGCGAATGGCGTCTCGGCTCCTCAGCTCAACACCATGGGTTTCCACGGTAAAACGACAATCGTCTGTGAACGTGGAAAAGATTTTATCTAGATCCTCGCCATCAACGCCGGCGAAATAGGTGCGGACGAGATTGATGAGTTCATCACGTGTCATACCGAAATCTCATTCTTTATCAAACGTGCAGCTTGCGCGCCGGCGATGTGGCCCAGGGTGACGGCTGTTAGCAATCCATTGCCTGACAAGTATCCCCAGTCCGACGGGCCAGAGAGGCCGCGCGCCGCGCCGCCGCCGGCGAAAAGGTTTGCGAAGGGTGTGCCGTCGGATTTCAAGACCCGCGCTCTTTCATCCACATTCAGGCCGCCTTGGGTATGGAACAATGCGCCCGTGACCTTCACCGCATAATAGGGAGAAGCCAAGCGATCTTTAGCAAATGTACGACCGAACTTGTCCTGACCGCCGGTGGCGCTCAGCGCCTCGGTATCTCTCAAAGTTTCTACCAACGCGTCCGCCGGCAGGTCGCAGATCTCAGCTAGATCGCCTATCGTTGCCGCTTGTCGAACAGCGCCGGCCGTTTCCGCCTGTCGGTAATCATCGAAGTCTTGGGCGAAGTCATGGAGCCGTTGGTCATAGATGTTCCAGACGATGCCGCCCGGCTGCGCGATGACCCGCCGGGCCTGTTCGGAATAGCCGTCATGCTCGTTGGAAAACCGACGTCCGTCCTTGTTGACCTGGATGCCGCCCTCCATCATCAGCGCCCAGGAGACTAGGATGCCGTGTGGATGTGCGACGGAGCCGTGGCCCTGGTACCCGCCCAGGTCTGTCATCCCCGCGCCCAAATCTCGGCCCCAGGCGATCGCCTCACCCTGGTTTCCAGCATGACCGAAATATAGCGCGTCCTTCATGTCCGGGATCAGTTTGGCTACCATCTCGGGGTTGCCGCCATAGCCGTTGCAGGCCAGAACAATGGCTTGGCAGCCCAACGTTTCCTCACTGTTGTCTGGTCGGCGGAACCGGACGCCCCGGATCGTACCATCGGGGTCGGCGAAAAGGTCCGTCACCCGCGCGTCCGTAATGACCGGTATCTCGAGCGTTTCGGCGCGGCGGCTCAGGACGCCGATCAACTCTCGGCCGGTCTTCGATGGCGTGCCGTGCATGCGATAGGCGCTGTGACCGGGATAGAGGAAGCTGTCAATGACGCCCAGGCTCAACCCATGGACGTCGTTCAGCCAATCGATGCTTACAGCCGACTGGCGACAAAGGGCGGCGACCATGGCCGGATCATTTTCCTGGTGTGCTTTGTTGATGATATCCGCCGCCATTTTATCCGCGCTGTCGTCGAGCCCTTGGGCCTTTTGAGCTTTGGTTCCGGCTGCTGGGATCAATCCCGATGACAAGGCCGTCGAGCCTTGCGGCACGGGATCGCGTTCGAGGACGACGACCTCGCCGCCGTCGCTATTTGCCGCCATGGCCGCCACCAGTCCGCAAGCACCAGCGCCGACGATGATGATGGGCACCTCCGCGTCGAAGTTCACTTCAGTGGAAGGAAGAATGGGAATAGCGCTCAGAACTCCTTGATGATCTCGTACGTCGATGCGATGCGCGCGATGGTCGCCAACGATCCGATGGTCGCGTCGTGGGCTTCCTGGCTAAAAGCCCCGCAACCGTCTTCGAGAATGACCACATCATAATCACGAACATGGGCATCCCGCGCCGTCGAGGCAACGCCGCCGTTGGTGACGATGCCACCAAAGATCAGCGTTTCAATACCCGCCCGCTGCAGCATCCAATCCATGCGGCTTTGGTAAAAGGCGGAAAAGGCCACTTTCTCCACTTTCAGATCCGCCGGTTGTAATTCGTCGATCAGGTCGTGTCCAAAGCTGCCGGGCGTAAAATCGCCTTTTCCTAGAAATGGCCGGCGGGCACGGAGGTGTTCCGAAATGAAGGGTTCTCCCGCCTTTCCAGGGACCAAGGTGAAATGCGTTGATACGATCCATCCGCCCGCCGTCCGGACTGTGTCCGCCACCTGCTTCAGGCGTGCCGGCAGGGCGGAAATTGTTTCGGCGGTCTGACCGGCACGGGCGTAGGCGCCAGTCCGATGCACGAAATCGTTCTGCATATCGACGATAACAAGGGCGGTTGTTGTCGCCTGGACCGGACTTGCCATCAATCGTCTCCTTTGCGGCTGATCACTAGATTGCCAAATTCATCAACTATTCCAACCAGATCTGGTTCAACGAAAATGGTCGTGTCTGGTTGTTCCAGGAGCGCCGGGCCTTTGATTTCCGTCCCGACGGGCAGGTGCAGGCGTTCGTAGATCGTTGCTTCCGTCCAGCCGCCATCAACCCAGACGGGCCGAGTTCCCCGCACGGCGGCTTCGATGGTTCCTTCATCATCTGGTGCCAATAGGTGGAGGTCAAAGTTTGGCCGGACGCCAATCACCGAGACCCGGAGATTGAGGACCCGCATGGGGATCCCGCTCAAGGGGTTACCAAACACCGACTTATAGCGCGCTTCAAACTCGGCGCTGATCTGATCGCGATTGATGTTGAAGTCTTCTGAGAGGGAGAGTGGAACATCCACCGTGTGCGTTTGGCCGAGATACGACATGTCGAGTTCGACCCAGGTTTCCCGATCGACAAAGCTCGCGCTGGTATCGTCAAGAAGGGCGCCGCCTTGTCTTGCGAAGTTGGCGAACTGGCTGGTCAGCTGATCGAGGTCAAGATCATCAAGAAGGCTATTTAGTGTCTGCACGAAATCGTGCCGCATATCGGCAATCGTGCACCCCAAGGCCGAGGTCACGCCCGGATAGCGGGGTACTAGGGCGCTTTTAAGTCCAACGTCCTTGATGAGCGCGCCCGCGTGCAGGGCGCCGCCCCCACCAAAGGGCATGGCGGCGAAATCTCCCGGATTATGTCCGCGCTCGATAGAGACCAATCGGATCGCGCCGGCCATGCGGGAATTGGCGACCCGGATGATGGCTTCTGCCGCTGCAATAGGATCGAGGTCGAGCGGTTCGCCTACGTGCTTTGCAATGGCGGTCTTCGCCGTCTCCAAATCTAGGCGGTCGAGCTTGCCGCCGATGGGACGGTCCGCATTGATGCGGCCGAGCAGCAAGTTGGCGTCTGTGACGGTCGGCTGTTCATTGCCTTGGCCATAGCAGACGGGACCGGGATCCGAACCCGCCGATTCCGGTCCGATCTGCAATAAACCGCCTCGGTCGACCCAGGCAATGGAGCCGCCCCCGGCACCGATTGTGGTCATCTCGATCATCGGCGTGCGGATCACAAGACCGAAATCCACGGCGGTCTGCGCCGCCAGCGTACTTTGCCCTCTGGCTACCAAAGACACGTCGAAACTCGTCCCACCCATGTCGCAGGTGATGACGTTCGGGAACCCCGCGCTTTTGGCGATGTGGGTGCTGGCGATGACGCCGGCTGCGGGGCCAGATAAGGCCGTGCGAATGGGCCGCTTGCCAGCCGTTTCAAGGGACATGACACCGCCGTTCGATTGCACGATCAGCACTTCGCCACCGAAGCCGTCGTTACGTAAGGCCGTGTCCAAGCGGTGAAGGTAGGAGCCAACGGTCGGCTGTAAATAGGCGTTGAGAGTAGTTGTCGAGGTCCGTTCAAACTCTCGGATCTCCGGTAAAATTTCGTGTGAGGCGACGACGTGGTCATTGGGCCAAACCTCACGGACTGCGGCGAGTGCCGCTATTTCGTTGGTGGGATTGGCGTAGGCGTTGATAAACGCTATGGCGACAGATTGCGTGCCCATGTCCAGGAGTACGTTGGCCTGTGCCTTAACTTCATCGATATCGACCTCTGTGCGAATCGTGCCATCTGCTAAAGTTCGTTCCTGCACCTCAAGGCGTCGGTCGCGCGGTACAACCGGATCAAACTGCCCCCAAAGCCCCCAGGTGCGTGGCCGGTCACGGCGACGCATTTCCAGCGTGTCGCGGAAGCCGGAGTTGGTGATGATACCCGTTTTGGCACCCTTGCGCTCCAGCAGGGCGTTGGTGCCGACGGTCGTTCCATGGACCACGGTTGCAACCTTGGTCAGGTCGGTGACGCCGCTCCGAATGCCGGCTAGGAAACCTTCGGATTGGTCGAGTTTCGTCGATGGCACCTTGGCGACACCGCACTGTCCATTAGCTTCGTCTAGGAAGAAAACGTCCGTGAAGGTGCCGCCAACATCGACGCCTATGACATAAGTTGGTTGATTGCTCATGCGTCGCCGCTCACCCGCAGGGCTTCCGTTGCTTTAGTGTCGAGTTGGCCGTCGTTGTCGACGACAACGCTATAATCCGTCTTGGCTGCGCCGGCGGTGACGTAACCCAAACGCACGTCTTCGGCGACGGCGGCCGGATCACGCTCCCGCGCGGCGCCATAGCCGCCACCACCAGGCGTCTCCAGGCGAAGATGTTGGCCCCGGTTGATCTTGATCCCGACCATTTTTGATTTCATGGGTGGCTCGTGCAGACCATCGGGCTGTTCGTACTGGAAACGGTTCAACGCGCCCGCATCACCACCGGCTACACCTTGCGGCGCAAACCGGCCCCGTTCGCCAAAAAGGAAAACATCGGCGTCCTCCTCCAGTAACTCAATCTCATAAAGTGCGCCCAATCCGCCCCGATGCCGGCCCGGCCCACCGGAATCGGCGCGTAATGCCCAGGAGCGGAAAAACATGGGATAAGCCGCTTCAAGGATTTCCGCCGGCGGTATCGTGGCGGTGGAAATGGGCGCATTGCCATGGTTGAGGCCGTCGCCTTCCGGGTGGCCGCCATGGCCGCCACCAAAAAAGCTGAACATCACCCAACGTTTACCGTTACGGCGGTGCCCCGCCAAGGAGAGCGCGTTTATGGTTCCGTAGGCACAGCCGTTAGAGCGCTCTGGCGCGGCCTGGGCGATGGCGCCGAAGACCACGTCGATGATCCGCAAGATAGTCTCCGTATACCCACCGACCGGCTTTGGCGCGCCGACCGATAGCAACGTATCCTTGGGGATCACAATGTCGATGGGTTCCAGTACGCCGGCGTTGGCGGGTACATCCGTGAACACATGCTTTAGTGCCACGTAGATAGACGCTACGGCCGTCGATCGGGAAATGTTTACAGGTCCCGCACAGGCGAGCGACGTTCGGGAAAAATCTAGGGTCATCCGGTCGTTTCGTATCGTCAGATCGAGGGCAATCTTGAGGGGTTCATCAACGATCCCGTCGTTGTCGAGCCAGTCGTCACAAACGAAAGTGCCGTCGGGCAACTCTAAAATATTGGAGCGCATGAGCTGAGCGGCTCGGTTCTGAAGTTCCGTCAACGCGGCCTTCACCTGTTCATCGCCATACTCATTCAACAAATCCTGAAGACGCTGCTCACCCAGGTCGAGGGCATTGATCTGCCCGTTCAGGTCGCCATAGAGACTGCCGGGCAGGCGCGAGTTAGCTTGCAGGATATCGACGATATCTTGGCGGAATGTGCCTCCTTCGATCAACTTCACGGGTGGAATCAGCATGCCTTCTTGAAAGCTTTCCGTCGCGACAGGATTGTAGTTGCCTGGCACGTTACCGCCCACATCGTGCCAATGCCCCACGGAGGCGAGGAAACAGAAGATTGCGCCATTTCGATAGAATGGACGCACCAACTTGAAATCGGAAAGGTGCGTGCCGCCCTCATAGGGATCGTTGAATATGTAGGTGTCGCCCGGTCCCAGATCGCCGTCCCTCGCGGCCTTGTCGATCACCA